>JAYRFD010001141.1:0-6945 GCA_041908565.1 Polyangia bacterium
CCGGGGCCGATCTCGGACACCGGCGGTGCAGCCGCAGCGACGGTCCCCGCCGCCTGAGCCGAGCCCCGCATCGTGGGCACGGCAGCCCCCCCCAACAGACCCACGGCGCTCCCGGTGCCGCTTTGGATCAGAAAGCCTCGTCGAGACACTCCGCTTTTGTCGCTGTCTGCCATGGGCGCGACCATAGGCCAGCGCGGCAAGACAGAACAAGTCCCGAATAATCGATGCAATCGAGCACACAGTTGTGATAACGAGAGTATTCCTGCTCAACTTGGGTCTATCGGACTCTCTCCAGACTAGGAGCCTTGCGATGCCTACCTCTCATACGCGCGTTCCCTCTCGACTTCGCGGAGCCCTTGCCCTGCTGGGCGCTGCGACGCTGACCGCCGGGTTACCGAGCGCCGCACAAGCACACTTCACGTTGCTGCAGCCCGCATCTGCTTATATGCAGGGCGCTCCCTACGGCGACCCGCAGAAGACGGCGCCTTGCGGTCCGACGGCCGGCGCCGGGACGGCCACCGGCCAAGTCACGACGTATCGCCCCGGCGACATGGTGACGCTGGGCATCCGCGAGACCATCACGCATCCTGGCCACTACCGCATCAGCATCGGTCCCGACCCCAGCCAGTTCATGACCCCACCTGTGACCCAGGTCGGTACTGACCAGTGTGGCTCGGTCCCGATCCAGAACCCGACGGTACTTCCAGTCGTTGCGGACGGCCTGTTGAAGCACACAGCGGCGTTCAGCGGGGACCAGACGGTGACCTTCAAGCTGCCCGACGGCTTCACCTGCCCGAACTGCACCATGCAAGTGGTGCAGTACATGTCAAACCATGGCGCGCCCTGCTTCTATTACCACTGCGCGATGGTCAACATCGTCGACAACGCCGACATGTCGATGCAGCCGAAGCTTGATCTCAGCGCGCCTCCCGACATGGCGGATACGCCGCCTGGTGGTGGTGTGCCGACGGGCTGCGCCTGTCAGCTAGGCTCGGCGGGGACGTCCGCACCGGCGACTCGCGGCGGTGGGCTGATGCTGGGCCTGCTGGCGGTGGCCGGCCTGTGGCTGCGTCGTTCGCGCTTGGTCCTGCGTTAGTCCGAACCCCTGCGCCCGTCGTCTTTTTGTGGGGGGGGCGGCGCGGCGCAGCCAGGCCCGGCGACGGCCCGCAGCCCTTCGCTGCGCTCGGCCTTTCCGTGCCTGTTACAGCGCTTCGTATGCGCCCAGCGTGCAGCCTTGCCTGGGCCGCTTTTGGCCGCGCTGATCGGTAGCGGGGCAGTCGACGCCTTGTCCGATGGCGGCGCTCTGCGGCGGCACAAGCTGCGTCTGCGTAGGACCGCCGTGGTAGGCAAAGCCTCCGAGGTCGCCTTCCAGCCGCCTCACGCTTTCGGCACATGGGGCCTTCTTTATGTCCTCGGATCCGTCTTCCCACAGCGACGAGGTCTGCATATTGCGGCCGCCGTCGACGAGCGGGCGCGAGCACTGGGCGCCCCCCAGAAGAACCTTCACCTGATTGCTGGAAAACAGGCTGTTCCGCACCGAGACGTTGCGACCGCCATAGATCGCGGCCCCCACCCCGGTCAGCGACGTGATCTCGTTTCCGGCAAAGGTGGTGTTGATGATGCTGCCCGTCGGAATCTTCCCCCCCAAGTCATCGATCAGCAGGCCGGCCCCGCCCCCGGCCTCGGCGACGTTTTGCGTGAAGGTGTCGTTCAGCAGCCATAACTGAGTGCCCGGCCCCACGAACAGTCCGCCGCCCGCCGACGCGCCATTGCCAAAGAAGCTGCTGGCCTCGATCGCTAGGTCCACCGACTCGGCGTAGATGCCGCCGCCTCGCCGCGTCACGCTGTGCCCAGGCAGGACATAGTTGCCGTGGATCGACGAGCCATACAGCGCCATCGAATCAGACCCCGTGCCTTGGCGATAGATGCCCGCCCCATGGCTGTTGCCGTAGTTGTCCCACAGCGTCGTCTCGCACAGCAGAAGTTCGCCGCTGCCGCGCATGTCAATGCCACCACCGGTACCGCCGTCGCCTGGGTTGCCACCGACGCCAAATACGATGTTGCTGACGATCGCGCTTTTGTCCAAACGCAGCGAGCTGTCGCGAACACCGATGGCCGCCCCATTGGCACCGGCATTGCCCAAGATCGACGTGTTGATAATCAGCGTATCGCCCGGACCACTTAGGTACAGCGCGCCGCCCGACGCATCCTTCGCCCACCAGGCCGCCCGGTGCCCGTACAGAAGGCAGTTTTCCACCACCAAGTTGCCGCTGTCTTTGCGAATGGCGCCGCCTTTGGCATCGGGATCTTTGGGATGGCTTGTGCCGTCGGCCGCTGCGTCCGTGATCGTCAGATTCTTCAGCCACAGCGTCGGCAGCGGATCGCCCTTTGCGTCCAAACGGAAGATGCGGGACTTGAAGTTGCTGGTTAGCTGGATCTTGTCTTCTCCATCGATCTGCACGTCTTTGGTCACTCGTAGCTCGCGGGATAGCTCGATCGAAAGCGGGTCGGATCCACAGGAAAAACGGAGCAGCCCGCCCTGCTGGATCGCCGCCTGCAGCGCGTCTTCAGTGCAGGTATTGGCGGTCCCACTTCCAACGGTGCGGAGTGGTAGCGAGCCCACTTTCGGTGCCGGTGCGCGCAGACAGCGCTCACGCGGGGAAACGACCTGCGACCGCTCTGGGCCGTCGCCGCACGCCGCCAGCATCAGTGCCTCTGCTCCCACTGCGAACTTCAGCACAAGCGCAGACTGAACTTTCATGGTGCCCCCCGACCGGTAGAGTTCCAGGATACTCCGCAGCGCGCCCGCCGACTGCAGCGACCGAGGCTACAGTCGCCCAAGCAGCCGCAGCGGCAAAGAAACCGAATTACAAACGCGCATAAAGCGTTATATCTATCGATATAATTAATAATTAAGACGATAACACCAAGGCAAAATTTCTTGATTTTAAGGTCTAGCTCGATATGTGTTCGTTTAGCGAGTTGCTTAGAAATGCGCGAATGATCCGCATGGTGCGCTGGTGCAGCGGCGACGGGATGATCTCGAACGCATGCTGCGCCAGCGGCACTTCGCACAGGTGCGCTCGTGCTCCG
Source organism: Polyangia bacterium (assembly GCA_041908565.1). GTDB lineage: Bacteria > Myxococcota_A > Polyangia > Palsa-1104 > JAEUJZ01 > JAEUJZ01. The sequence continues at coordinate 3,094 of JAYRFD010001141.1, forward strand.
GCGGCCCGAAGCTGTCGATACAGCAGGCGCGAGTCGTCGATGGGCACCAGCGTATCGAACTGACCATGGATGATCAGCACCGGCGGAGCATCGCTGGACACGTGCGTGATGGTCTGCGAACGCAGGAACACATCCGGCTTGTCTTGATAGCGCGTGCCGAACACCAGGCCTTCAAAGAACCGTCGCAGGATCTGCGGTGCGTCTTCTTGTACGCGGCTCTCGAAGTCGTACAGGCCATAGAACAAGACGGCGGCGCGCACGCGGGTGTCGGCGTCTTCAAAGCCCGGCTGGAACGCGCGGTCGTTGGCCGATAGCGCGACCATCGATGCCAGGTGGCCACCTGCCGACCCGCCCAGCACCGTGACATCTGGCGTCGCATCGTATTCGTGCGCGTGCTGTCGAATCCAGGCCACGGCGGCCTTGCAGTCGACGATGGCAGCGGGCAGCGGAAAGCGCGGAGCATGCCGGTACTCGATGGCAAAGACGACGTAACCGGCAGCGGCCAGTTCGAACATCATGAACGGCGACTGCCGACGCGTACCGACGACCCAGCCGCCGCCGTGAATGTACAGGATCGACTTGCGCGGCCCGCCATCGGCAGACGGCGAACGCGGCGAATAGACATCCAAGACCAGGCGCACGCCATCGACGCTGCGATACACGATCTTCCGTCGCACACGTACCTGGGACATGGCCGCGGTGCGCCAGCTTAGGTACGGCAGGAAGGACACCTCGCCGCGGGCAAACGGCGGCTCGGCCCAGACCGGCTGATCGTCGGACACGGGCCGGCCATCTAGCTGCGGGACGGTCTTTCGCATGTGCCACAGGTGCTGCAGAAGCAGCGTCCACGATGCGCAGTGCACGGCCAGTCCCAGCTGACCCGGCAGCGTCGACAGACCGCCCAGCCAGGCCAGGACCGACGTGAACAGCAGACCCAGCACAATGATCTGCGGCAGGCAGATCATCACGACGATAAAGGACACTGATCCCAGCAGCGCCACGCGCGGCCCATACAGTCGAGGAGCGACCACACCGACGACATTCAGCAGCAGCAGCAGCCCCAGGGCAAGGTAGATGAAGCTCAACATCCTGTGTCTGTCCTAGCTCATGATCTCTCGTTCGGTTGCCTGTCGATGCCACTTTGTTGCGGGACTGCAGCGCGCAGCGGGCTGCAGGGCCAGTCCAGGCGTGGTGGCCCAGCCAGTGCCGGGAATACTGCAACACCCGGCGCTTCCGGTTGGATATCATGACCTGGGCTGTTTTCGCTCGGGGGAAAGCGGAGCGCAGGGCTGCGTAAACCGAACTGCCTTCCCAGTGCGTTTGCAGGCACCGCTTGGAGGAGTTCATGCGACGCTCACTGTTCTGCGCAACTCTGTGGTTCTTGGCGCTCTCGGGCTGCGAGCTAAAGGACAAGCCCACCCCATCGTCCCGCAATTCCCCGGATCCGACCGCCGATCGCGGTCCAAATTCCGGCAGCGCGGGCCCCGCATCCGGGATCGGCGTGGCAGCCGATCAGCCCAGCTCTCCTGCCGCGGGACCCGATGAACCCGCCGTTGACGCAGCTGCAGGCAAGCCAGCCGGTCCCAAGCCGCCGCGACCGCCGGTGGCCGCCGAAGAAGCCCCTGCTGCATCACCCCGCTTGCCGTCGCTTCCTGGCGCCGATGCGCTAAAGGCGCAGATCGAGACGCGCTTCCAAAACCAAGGATCGCGTCGCTTCTACATCCAGACCGACAAGCCGATCTACAAGCCAGGCGAGACCGTCTGGGTCAAGGCCTGGGACCTGACCACCCGCGCCTTTTCCGGTCAGCACAACACCGCCGGCATGTACGTCGAGCTGATCAGCCCGCGCGGTGCCCAGGTCGCGAAAAAGAAGGTCCGCGAAAACGCCGGCATGGCCCAGGCCGACTTCGACTTGGCCGCTGGCATCGCGGGCGGTGAATACACGCTGCGAGTAAAGACTCTCGACGGGAAAACTGCGGAACGCCCGATCGTGATCGCCAGCTATGAGCCACCGCGGCTGAAGATGAAGCTGGAATTCGTGCGCAAGGCCTACGGTCCCGGCGACGAAGTCAGCGCCACGTTTGAAGTCAGGCGCACCACCGGCGAGCCGCTGCGCAACCACGCTCTGTCGGCGATGGTCCGCTTGGATGGACAGGATCTGCCGCGCGTGAACTTTCAGACCGATGGCCAAGGCGACGCGGTGGTGCGCTTCAACCTGCCGGGCGAGATCGCGCTGGGCGATGGCCTGCTGACGGTGCTTGCCGACGAAAGCGGCCTTACCGAATCGATCGCGCGCCGCATCCCCATCATCGTCAAGAAGCTAAGCTTCGCGGCCTATCCCGAAGGGGGCGATCTGCTGGTCGGCACTCCGGGTCGCGTGTACTTCGAAGCCAAGAATCCGCTGGGCAAGCCGGCCGATGTGTCTGGACGCGTCGTCGATGACAACGGCGCCATCGTGGCTCGCTTCAGCAGCGTTCGCGATGGACTGGGCCGCTTCGATCTGACTCCGACGATCGGCCGCGTGTATCACGTCGAGATCGACAAGCCCGTCGGCATCACCGATCAGTACGCCCTGCCAGCCGCCAAGCTGGAAGGCTGCACCCTGCGCAGCATCGATGACTTGGATGGTCAGCTAGCCGCGACGCGGGTCAGCGTGCGCTGCGCCGGTAGCACCGCCAAGAAGGTGTTTGTCAGCGCCGTCGTGCGCGAAAACCTGCTGGACAGCGCCGCTGTCGAGGTGCCAGCCGGTGCTGCCGCCACCGTCTATCTGGAGCCTCGCGGCCAAGGCACCGAAGCCGTCGGCCAAGCCCAAGGTGTGGCCCGCGTCACGCTGTTCGACGAAGGCATGCGCCCCATGGCGGAACGTCTGGTCTACCGTCACCGTCGGGCGCGCATGGGGGTCAAGATCACGCCAGACAAAAAGAGCTACGTCCCCCGCGATCGCGTGCAGCTTGAAGTGCAGACCAGCGATGCGCGCGGCAATCCCATCCCGGCCGATGTCGCGCTGTCAGTTGTCGATGACACCGTGCTGTCCTTTGCCGACGACAAAACGGGCCACATTCTGTCGCGCATGTACCTGGAGCCAGAGCTTCCCGGCAAGGTCGAAGAGCCGAACTTCTACTTTGACTTGGCTGAAGAAAAGTCAGGCTTGGCGATGGATCTGCTGATGGGAACGCGGGGTTACCGTCGCTTCGAGTGGCTGCCTGGACAGCTACTGGCGCGCGCCACGGGGGCCAGCCGTTTTGCCAGAGGTCGCGGCGAGCGCCCTAGCAAGCTCGCCGAGCTTGGCAGCGTCCCGCAAGAGCCACCAGCCAACCAGCCCGGCAAGCTGTTCGCCAAGGCCGAGGTTCGCAAGAAGGAAGCGCACGCCGATCCCGCCGGAGTCGAAAAATCCAAGGCCCCCGCCCCGGCGGCGAAAAAAGCCCGGATGGCGATGGACAACGACGATGCGCTCGCGGCTGCTCCCGCCGAAGAGGCCAAGCGTGACGAGGCCCAAGCCCCCCGTCCGGCCGCCAAGCCACAGCGACCGCCAGCGGGTGCACCCGCCATGGCAGCCCCGGTGATGGCAGCGCAGCCCATGGCGCCGGCCAGCGAAGCTCCGATGACGCCGCCACCGCCGCCGGCGGATAAGGCGCCCGCCAAGCAGGCCAAAGATGAAGCGGTTGCCGATGCCAAAGCGGTCGCTGGACCGCGGGCTGGTGCCGGTATGGCGGCAGGCGTAGGGGACCTGGACATGGGCGCCATCGCGCACAAAAACAAGGGCGTCGCGCGACGCCCTGCCCCCGACATGGCTGGTGGCTTCGACAACGAACCGATGGGCTGGGCCGAGCGTCCGCGACGCATCGCCCTGCG
>JAYRFD010001142.1:0-12172 GCA_041908565.1 Polyangia bacterium
CCAGGCCGGCCGCCCCCAACGTCGACTCGTTTTCGCAAAGCTGCAGGTGCATGCGCTCAGCGAGCTGACGCATCCGCGGGGACAGGTGGCGACCAAACCACAGCAAAAGCAGCGTGTAGCCAAAGCGCAGGCCCAGCAGGAACGAAGCCACACCGGCAGCCAAGCTCCCGACGTACACGACTGGCGCGTACCAGATGAAGGGCAGATACGCGACCATCTTGATGGTGCAGTACAGACCACTCACCGCGGCGCCGATGCCCAGCAGACCCGAAAGAGGAGACAGCGCCTGCAGCCAAAACCGCAGGCTGGGCAGGTGCTTACCTAGCGAGCGCTCGCAAGCCAACGCGGCGACGAGAAGAAGCACAACGCTTCCAAGAAGTCCCATGGCCGTCATTATCGCCGCAGGTCGCTAGCGGTCGCAACGAGCAAACCGAAGCCGCTGGATTGACAAACGTCACGCCGCGCGTCGAGTATAGAGCTCAGCATGGCTGCACGCTCACAGACGAAGGTCGGACCCAAGCAGCGTCTGACCCTCAAAGAGATGGTGCGGGGCGCCAACACCACCGCACGCGCCGTGCGCTTCTATGAGGCACAGAACCTGATCTCGGCTGCAGCGCGATCGCCGGGCGGGCATCGCTGGTTTCATCAAAGCGAGCTGGCGCGGCTTCGCCTGGTTATCGATCTGCGCGAGTGCGGGCTGTCGATCGAAGAGATCCGCGCCGTGCTAGCGGCCAAGACCCAGGGCACCACACCACAGACCTCTGCGAACGCGATTCAGACCCTGCTTTCCACCCACCTACAAGAGCTGCAACGCAAAGCAACCGTCCTCGAACGACTGAGCCGCGAGTTCTCAAGCACGCTGCAGATTCTGGATCAGTGCGCACACTGCGCAGATCCGCGTGGGCTTGAAGCCTGTGCCAGCTGCGATCTGCCGCGCCTCAGTACCACGCCGAGCTGTTTCCGACAGCTCTGGATTCCCCCTGCTGGCTCCGAACGTGCGAGCATTCCCGCCTCTGGCCCGACTCGCAGTGACCACAACAAGCCCAGCAGCTAACACACACCGCCTGTAGCTGAAACGCAACCAGCCGCGGTGGCATCGACTATCGTGAACCCTTGATCATCGCTCGACCTCAAAAGCTGACGCGGCGACTCCAGTCACAGCTGGATCGACTTCCCATTTTTCCGCTGTACCGCGTGCAGCTGTTCCCGCGGGCTCTGCTTCCGCTGTACATCTTCGAGCCGCGCTATCGCGAGCTCACCGCGCACTGCTTGCAGAGCGGACGAACCATGGCCATCGCATCGCTGCTGCCGGGCTTTCGCGAGGACTATCAGGGTCGGCCGCCGATCCGTCGCACCGCCGGCGTTGGTCGCATCGTCGCGCATCGGCAAAACGAAGACGGGACGTACAACATCCTGCTGTTTGGCATGGCGCGCGTTCGCATCGAGCAAGAGCTACCGCCGCTGGCCAGCTTTCGCGAAGTGCAAGCGCAGCAGCTCTTCGATCACTGGTCTAGTCGCTACGATCCGGAAGAGGGCGCTCGCACGCTTAGCGCGCTGGTGCAGAAGCTTGCGGCGCTGCTGCCCCGCGGCGGCGCGGCGCTGGGCGAGCTAACCAAGATGGCGCGCACACCGGGAGAGCTGACCGATGTGCTGGCCGCATCGCTTCTGACCGAGCCCAAGCTGCGCCTGCGCCTGCTGCACACCTGCGATGTCGCCCAGCGCATCGATCTGGTGTCCGATTCGCTGATGCGCCTGATCGGCGAGCTGCAAAGCACGCCGCCATCCGAACGCAACTAGCGACGGGACCGGCGCGCGCAGCAACGGCTCTCTGCTCTTGCCGATCCTACAGGTGCGAAAGGACGGCCTGCGTAAATTCCTTGGTGTTGGCTTGGCCACCCAGGTCGCGCGTGCGCGTGCGCGCATCGGCCATCGCTGTGTACAGGGCTCGACGCAGCCGTTCAGCAGCCGTCCCCTGACCCAGATGTTCCAGCATCATCGTTGCCGCCAAGGCCAAGGCCGATGGATTGGCGATCCCCTGCCCTGCAATGTCTGGCGCCGATCCGTGCACGGCTTCAAAGATCGCGGCGCGCTCGCCCAGGTTAGCGCCCGGTGATACGCCCAAGCCACCGATCAGGCCGGCGATCAGATCCGACAGGATGTCGCCAAACAGGTTCATGGTGACGATGACGTCGAAGCGCTCGGGCTGAAGCACCAGCTTCATGCAGGCCGCATCGACGATCACGTCATCGCTTTCGATGTCGGGATAGTTCTTGGCGACTTCCTTGCCGACTTCCAAGAACAGGCCGTTCGACATCTTCAGGATGTTGGCCTTGTGGATGATCGACACCTTCTTGCGCCCGTGCTTGCGCGCGTATTCGAAAGCATATCGCACGATGCGCTCGGATCCGTGCCGAGTGATGACCGCGATCGACTCGGCAGCGCTGCGTCCCGGCCCGACGAAGTGCTCGATGCCGGCATAGATGTCCTCGGTGTTCTCGCGCACGGTGACGATGTCGACGCGCTCGTACCGCGAAGGAACGCCGGCAATGGTCTTGGCGGGCCGCAGGTTGACGTACAAGTCAAAGTGCTGGCGCAGCGCCACGTTCACCGATCGAAAGCCGGTGCCTTTGGGCGTCGACAGCGGCCCCTTCAATGCCACCCGCGTCTTTTCGATCGACTGCAGCGTGATCTCGGGCAGTGGATCGTGATGCGTCGGCAGCGCCGCCACACCCGCGGGCACTTCTTCGTATCGCAGGCGGGCCCCCGCCGCTTCGAGCAGGGTCAGCGTCGCATCGCTGATCTCGGGTCCGATACCGTCGCCCCGGATCAAGGAAATCAGCGGAGCATTGTCTGCATTGGCTTGTACGTTCATGGTCAGGTTCCTATGTGCTGGGGCTGGCGCTTGCCGCCGGCTCCTTGCTGAAGATCTCGACGCGCGCCAGCAGCGCCAGCTTGGTCTTGGCGTCTTCCGCTTTGATGCCTTTGCTGATCAGGTGGGCTGCACCAACATCCAAGGCGGCGCTCATGGCCGCGCTGTTTGGCTCGGCAGACTCTGCTTCCTCGCCCTCTGCATCAGCGGCATTGGACGCCTCAGCAGCAGCTGCGCCCTCGGCAGCTGGGGGGGTGCCCGCGGCGGCGGCAGCTGGCGTGGCGGCGGCGGTGGTCTCGCCATACTTCTTGCGGAATAGCTCCAAGGCTTCGCGATAACGCTCGTCCTTCAGTAGCTCAGCGGCTTGTTCTTCATCGCTCTTCACCAAGCGACCGATGATCACCAAGGCCAGGATGCCCAACACAAGCAGGCTTAGCAGCGACGGAAAGCGATAGAATAGCGGCTTGGGTAGCTTGTCGACTGGCACGCTCAGCAGATCGGCGGCTTGCTCGGGCTTCAGGCTCCAGAACGACTTGTCTTTGAACAGGCAGTACTCACCGCCCCAGGTCCACAGATCCAAGAAGAACAGGCCGAAGTAGCTGTACTTGTAGCCAACCTGGGTCCCCGGCTGGGTGATCTTCTCAAGCGTTTCCTTCTTGTCGGATGGCAGCGGCGCAAGCTGCGAGATGCTGTCGCCATACGTGATCAAGAAAGGAACCTTGGCCTCGGCTTGTGACGGCGTCAGATACAGGGCTCCCAACATCACAAGCAAAGCCAAGCGTGATTTCAGATAGCTCTTGAGCATCGCAGATCCTCCATTCAATAGGACAAACGAGCTCAACGTATCACGGATCCGGCCCGACGCGGGGCTGGCCGCACGACGCCGCTGTCCGACTGCGCAGCGGATCCACGCGCCCCGACGGCATCGACCCCTGCGCGGCGTTACGCGCTGCGCGGCTTCGAAGGCTCAGATGCCAAAGAGCGCGTGGAAGGTCTGCGAAAGCTGCTCGTGCGCGCGGTCGCGCAGGGGTGTGCCGTGCGCGCTCAGCAGCGGTAGCGATCGACATAGAACGCATCGTCGATGCCATGAAAGGAACCCAGCTTGACGACGTTCTTGACCTGCCCAAGCTGATCGAGCGCTCGCAGGCCGTCTTCGTTTAGTCGCACCGCGTTGATCAGCGTCAGCACGTCGCCGTCGCGCACAATCGTCATGTTGCGACTGAACTGCCAGGTCATGCCTTCAAAATTGGGCCGGCTGGTGCCCATCACAAAATAGACGTTGGGAAAAGCGGTCTCGATGTCGCCGTGCGGCTGGACGGGTGTGAAGGCGTACAGCGGCGCTCCTTGCAAGCGATGGTCTCAGCGGACCAAGGCTCGCTTGGCCTCCCACATCGCGGCGCAAGGTATCAAGCAGGCTCAGCGGCAAGCCACAGCGAGAGCGCTCAGCGACCGAGCGTCTCGATGATCAGCTTGGCGGTCTCTGTCCCTGAAAAGTTCTGCTGCCCGGTGATCAGGTTGCCGTCGCGAACCGCAAAGCCACGCCACAGTCCAGCCTGCACATAGTTGGCGCCCAGGTTCTTTAGCTCGTCTTCGATGCGCCAGGGCATCAGGTGCTTGTCGCGCGGCAGTGCGCCCATGTTCCACACCGCGTTGTCGGCGAAGTCTTCTTCGACGTTGGCGAAGCCCGTGACCGTCTTGCCCTTTGCCAAGGGCTCGCCCGTCGACAGACGCGCATAGCGCAGGATCGCCACGCCGTGGCACAGCGCGCTGGCAATCTTCCCCGCTTCATAGAACTCGACGAACTTCTGCTGCAGGTCGGTGGCCTGATCGAAGCTGAACATCGGCGCCTGACCACCAGCCACCACGATGGCATCGAAGCGGTCGACCTGGATCTGGGAAACGGGCTGGGTCTTTTCGACCAGCGCCGCCAGGCTGGGCGTCGACAGAAAGCCCATGCTGATCAGGTCGGATGCGGAATAGCCGCTGGCATCACGCGGATCGCTCATGCCATCCGCCTCGCACTTTCCACCCGTCGGGCTGAACACTTCGACCTCGTAGCCGGCCTCGTGAAACGCGAAGTAGGGATGCGTTAGCTCGGACCACCAGAAACCAACCGGCCAGCCGGTCGTGCTGGAGATCGCAGGGTTGGCGATCACGATGGCCACCCGCTTGGGCTTGTTCTTGTTCGACGGGTTCGGGTCTCTCAGGCTCATGTCGTTCTCTCCTTTGCTGAGGACAGCGCGTCCCCCGAAGAACGACTATGAAGCCGACAATCCATGCAGACAATGCAAGTTTCATAAATACATCCTTGCATTGAATTCAACTATCCGGCGCGGCGGCGACGCTTGCGCGCTTGCCCCGATGTCGGGTCGGTCACATCCAGGCGGGTGCGCGCCTGCTCGTGGCGCTCGCCTGCGACGGACCGCGCGGCCCGCAGAAAGACGTCGCGCAGGAAGCGGTGCCCGGCATCACTGTCGACGCGCGGATGCCACAGCAAGCTCAGCGCGTAGGGTCGCAGCTTGACCGGCACCTCGAACAGCCGCAGGCCCAGCGCGTGCTCGTAGCGCTTGGCGATGCGTTCCGAGATCGTCAGCAGGTAGTCGGTTTCGGACACAAGCTGCAGCGCCGTCACAAAGTAAGGCACGGCCCGTGCGACGGTGCGCGACAGGCCACGCGCCGCCAGCACATCATCGACATACCCACCGGGCTTCCCGCGCGGTGCGACCTGAAGCTGCGGCAAGCCGACAAACTGCTGCAGCGTGAAGCGCTTGCCGACCCCCGGGTGTCCCTTGCGAACGGCGCAGACGAAGCGGTCTGTCAGCAGCTGCCGGGCCCGCATTTCCGACGGAAGATCGCCGTAAATTCCGACAGCCAGATCCGATCCTTGGTCGCGCAGCAAGGCTGCATCGTCCGGCGTGTTGGGCACAAAGCGGATGCAGACGTGAGGGGCTTCATCGCGCAGGATGCGGTCCACCGTGCCGCCCAAGATGGTCAGGACATAGTCGGTGGCATGCACGACAAAGGTCCGCGATAGCTCGGCTGCGACAAAGGGGCGCTCGGGTTCCAGCGTGCGACGAGCCTCATTGACGACGCTGTGCACCTGGGGTTTCAGGGTCAGCGCTCGTGGAGTCAGCAGCATGCCACGCCCCGATCGCACCAAGATGGGATCACCCAGGCGGTCGCGGATTCTGGCCAGTGCGTGGCTCATCGCGGGCGTCGACAGCCCCAGTCGCCGGGCCGCCCCCGTCACGCTGCCTTCTTGCAGCAGGGCGTCCAACGACACCAAAAGCCCCAGATCGGTGGATTCCATTTGATGCAACTAATACGTCATCTTGTTGCACCTACCAAGACTCTTGGCAGGCGGTTTTAGCCCCAAGCCGGTCGCCAGGTCATCGCCCGACCCTCGCAAGCCCCGTGCAAGACATCGCCCGACCCTCGGCAAATCATCCGAGGATCACGCCGCGGGCAGACCGGCAGGACCGACAGGGATCAAAGAAGGGGCGTTCTGACCTGGCACGTCGTCCCGCCGACCGCCCTGGATGATTCTGGCCCGGCCAGCCTCGGCCCGTGACTTGCCCTTCTTGCTAGCTGCCAATCCGTAACCGGCGCCGTACCAGCGCGTATTGAGACCGCATTCGGCCTCTTTCGCGCAGTGGCCCGTATTGTCTGCAATACCCGTCGGCTGCGATAGTCATGCTGCATTTCTCTGTGGTTCGAGACAGGGACACCGGCAGCGCCGCGTCTGGGTGCCTGCTCTCGCTCTTCTGAGGTGCCAAAGGGAAGCTCCATGCGCTCACTGCCAATTTTGTTCTGGTGCCTGCTCGGGTCGGCTGTGGCGATGCCGCTGGCCCAGGCACATCCGACGGATAATCCACGCCCGACCGATAACAAGGCGCCAGCTGCGCGCGCTGCGGCCACCGCCGCCACACAGCCAAGCACGACCGCCCCATCCGGCCCTGCTGCCGAAGGCGGAACCGCCGGAAAGGACGCGGCACCGACGGTCGATGTGTCCGCCCCGCCGGTGGTACCCCTGACGCCCGAGCAAGAACAAGCCGCCGCACTGGCCGCCCAGACCGCCGAGCCCGCCATCAAAGAGACCAGCCTGCCAGAGCTTGCCGGCCTGCCGCTGGCGCGGCTGATCGACCGCGGCAATGTCTTTTCAGGCCTGGGCAGCTTCAAGCAGCTATTGCCTAAGTACGGGGTCGCCGCGTACCTGCACGGGCTGTCGATTGCCAACTTCACGCTGATGTCGAACGCCGAACCGGACGAGCTACCCGACAATCCCGGTGCCCCGCTGCACAGCTTCGGCGGCGAGCTGACGCTGTTCGTCGGCGCAGAGCTGTTCGATCGCGTCTTTGTGGAAGGCCAGATCGCGGTCAATTCAACGGGAGAGTTCGATTCAGACTTTGCCCAGATCGACCTGCGCATCTATCGCGACTACATCATCGCCCGCGCCGGTCGCTTCTATGTGCCGATGGGTGGGCTCAACGTCTATCCCGAGCCCCAGTACATGTACCCCTGGGCAGTCCCCGCCATGTTCTTCGGCACCGTGCTGCCCGGCGAATGGAGCGAGCTCGGCGTGCAGTTTCACGGACGCCACACCTGGGGCGAAGGCCGCGGCTTTTCCTACGCCCTGTATGTCGTCAACGGACTGGAACAGAAGGTGACCGATCCCAACCTACCGATCACCGGCGGCTCGCTTTCCGCCATGCGCGACAACTTCCTGGACAACATCGATGGTCAGAAGTCGATCGGCCTGCAGTTTCAGCTGGAGCCCCGCCCCGGCTGGGTCTTCGGCGTGTCGGGTTACGAAGGCGTGTACACCATCCGCGACAAGCGCCGCATCTACATCGTCGATGGTCACTTCGGCATGCGCTTCGGCAAGTTCGGCATCCGCGGCGAATTCGCAGCGACCCTGCAAGAGACCGAGACCGAGACGCTGCTCAAGATGGGCGGCTATGGCCTGCTGAGCTACCGCTTCAAGTACCTGGAGCCTCACATCATGGTGGATGGCATACGCATCGGCGGTTCACCGGATCTGGACCGCATCGCGGCCAGCATCGGTGTCATCGCCTATCCCTTCCCTACGAAGGTACCGACAGCATCGGTACGAATCGGATACTCGCCGCGCTGGAAGCTGGACAGCGGCGAATTTGCCACCCACTACGGACGTCTGGAAGTTCGCGTCGCGTTCTAGGAGCTGAGGGCGTTCCACGTCGATGAATCGTCGGGCTGCCATCGCTGCGCTGCTTTGCGCCTCCCTTCCCGGGATGGCGCGCGCGGCGGAGCTTGACCCCAAGCAGGTTGCGCTGCTGATGCTGCGCATCCTGGCCTACGACCGCAACTTTAAGGTGCGTGCGGATGGCAAGGCCGCGCCCATCCTGCTTCTGTATCAAGAAGGCAACGCGCTGTCCGAAGCTACGCAGGTCGATCTCGGCAACGTGTTCGAGGAGCTCACGGGATCGGTCCGGGTGGGCGGCTTGCCGCTGCAGGTCGCGGCGCTGGCGTACACCAAGCCGCTGGCCCTGGAAGCGCGCGTGCTGTCGCTGCACCCCGTGGTGCTGTTCGTCTGCCCGGGCTTGGCAGATGCCATCCCGCAGGTCAGCGCGGTCTGCCGCAAGCGATCCGTCCTGAGCATGACCACCACAAACTCGTATGTAAAAGGCGGTCTCAGCGTCGGGCTTAGCCCGGCTGATGACCGCATGCACATCGCAATCAACCTGCCGGCAAGCAAGGCAGAAGGCACCGACCTCGATGCTGCGCTGCTGCGCATTGCCGAGGTCTATCGCTAAGGGCTCTACCATGCTGGGCTTTGCATTCTTCTCGTCGCTTCGCATGCGCCTGATCGCGCTGACCAGCTTGATCTTGCTGGTCGTCTCGGCGTTTCAGGCCTACTTCTATCCGCTGCGCTTGCGCCAAAGCCAGCGACGGCAAATGGAGCAGCGCATCCTGAGCTTGGCGACAGCGACCGCCAGCAACATCGCAGTCGCGATCGAGTTTGATGACCGCAAGACCGCGCAAGAAGTCTTAGAAGGACTGTCGCAGGTCAGTGACTTTGAATACGCCGTGGTCTTTCGCGCAAGCGGCGAAGTGATGGCGCAAGCCAAGCGCGGGACGGCGCCCAGCCAGCCCAACACCGTCGGCGAGCGACCCGTGGTCAAGGCCGGCGCGGGCGTGCTGCGCGTCGATCAGCTAGTCCGCGGTAAGGGCGGCGGCACCGGAACGCTGACGCTGGGCCTGTCCACCGCCAGCCTGGCTGCCGAAGAACGCGAGCAGACACGCATCGGCATCTGGGTCGCCTTCGTCATCTTCCTTTTGGGCTGCTTCAGTAACTTTGTCGTCGGCACCGTCTTGGTGGGCCCCGTGCGCTTGATGACCGATCTGGCCCTGCGCATCGCCGATGGCGATCTGTCGCAGCCCAACCTGGACATCGTGCGTACCGACGAAATCGGCAAGATGGCAGCGGCGTTCGACAAGATGCTGACGATGCTGCGTAAGCTGGCCAGCATCGCTGAACGCCTGGGCCGCGGCGATCTAAGCGGGCAGGTGGCGCTGCAAGGTCAGGTCGGGGAAGCCTTCCGTTCGATGGTCGAAGGACAGCGCGGGCTGGTGCGGCAGATCGCAGAAGTCGCCATGACGCTGGGCGGCACCGCGACGCAGATCCACGCGGCGATGCGCGAACAAGATGGCTTTACGACGCGGCAGGCCGCCGCTGTCACCGAAGTCAACGCCACCATGAGCTCCCTTTTGGAAAGCGCGCGTCACGTTGCCGAGTCGGCCCATGGCGTCTTCGACAATGCAGAGCGCACGCGACAGACCACCGACGACGTGAATACGCATGTGCAGAAGCTGCATGCCCACACCGCGCGCATTGCAGAGCTACTGGAGCTGATTCGCGAGATCTCGGATCGCAGCGATCTGCTGGCGCTGAACGCATCGCTGGAAGCCACGCGAGCCGGCGACGCCGGTCGCGCCTTTTCGCTGGTCGCGTCCGAGATGCGCCGCCTGGCCGAGCGCGTGACCGCCAGTGTGCAGGACGTGAAGTCTCTGTTGGTCGACATCCGCGGGTCGACCGAGCAGACGGCGCAGACGACGTCCGAAAGCCGACGCCTGATCGAAGGCACCACCGAGTCCGCCCGCCAGATCTCGATGGTGACGGAACAGCAGCGCAGCGCCACCGGCCAAGTGCAAGAGAGCCTGCACGAGCTTTCGCAGAACCTGTCGGCCAGCGTCACATCCGTGCGCGACGTGCGCACGTCGTCCGAAATGCTGCACAAGACCGCCGATCGACTGAACCAGCTGGTCCGTCAGTTCAAGCTGGATCCCGTCGCTGCATAGCCACAGGCCCACTTACCGTCGGCCAGCGTGTCGCTTACTTGCCGCCTGCCTTCAGCGTGCCGGCAAGCTCGCTGTACAGGTGGATGGCGCCCCGGATCGAGGACTCCCAGTCGGCGATGCACAGCGACTCGTTTTCTGAGTGCGCGTTGGTGTATGGATCTTCGACGCCGATCAGAAGTGCCGGGATGCCGCCCAGGCGAGCCGACATCGGTGCCACAAACGGAATCGAGCCGCCGCAGCCGATGTACAGCGCTTGTCGGCCAAAGCCGGCCGCCAAGGCGCGCGACGCCGCGGCGAACGCCGGATGCGATGGCTCGACGTACCACGGCCCGCTGGTCGATTCCGGCGTGACCTTGACGTGAACACCAAACGGCGTGACGCGGTGAATGTGATCGACCAGGGCCTTCAGCGTCTCGTCGGGATTCATGTCGGGCACCAGACGAATGCCGATGCGCGCCCAGGCGTGGCCGTTGATCACGTTGCGGGCATCGCGGCGGTTTGAAACTTCGACCGCGTTGATCGAAAGCGACGGCTTGCGCCAAATCGTCAGCCACGGATTCTGACCGTCGCCTTCCGGTCCCAGCATCGGCACGCCCTTGGGCAGACCCGCCTGATCGCGGAAGCGATCCAGGTCGAAGGGCAGCGCGTTGTAGCTCTGCATTTCCAGATCGCTGACCGGGCGCACGCGATCGTAAATGCCGGGGATGGTCATGCGACCTTGGTCATCGCTGAGCGCCGCCAGGATCTTCGACATCGCCAAGCCAGCGTCGGGCAGCGGGCCGCCCCAGGCACCGCTATGCACCGGCTGCCGCAGCGCCTGAACTTCGATCTCGACCGCGACCATGCCGCGCAGGCTGGTGGTGATCGACGGGATGCCGACATCGAAGTTGCCGGTGTCGGTCAGCACCATGGCATCGGCCTGCAAGAGATCGGCGTAGGTCTGTAGGAACTCATCCAGGTGGGTCGACCCGCACTCTTCTTCGCCTTCGACGAGGATCTTCAGGTTCAGCGGCGGCTCGTTGCCGCTGTCCAGATAGCTGGCCAGCGCGGCCGTGTGGACGACGATGCCGGCCTTGTCATCGGCCGATCCGCGCCCAAACAGACGCCCGTCGCGCTCGACCGGCTCGAACGGAGGCGAGGCCCACAGGGCTTCATCGCCGACCGGCTGAACATCGTGGTGCGCGTACAGAAGCAGCGTCGGCTTGCCGGGGGCCCGCAGCCTTTCGCCATAGACATAGGGATGGCCGCCGGGAAACTCGATCAGGCGCACGTTTTCAAAGCCGCGGCGCTGCAGCAGGCGCTCGGTCGCTTCGGCGCTGCGTCGCACTTCTTCGGCGGGAAAGCCGTCGAAGGAAATGCTGGGAATGCGCACTAGCTCGCAGAGATCCTGCATGTGCTGACCGCGCGTCTGCGCAAACGATGCAAGCGCAGCCGCCACGGTCGGCGACGGAGAAACGGGGGAATCAGGGGACTTGGCAGACATGGACATGCGGGCCGATGTACCACATCCGCACACCCCCAGCGAAGCGCGAAAACAGCCCCCGGCGATGGCCGCTTACAGCAGCCAGAACAGCAGCGCGCCCAGCGTGATGCGGTACAGCGCAAACGGCCACAGCCCGAACCGCCGCAGATAACGCAGGAAGGCGGCGATCACCAGCCAGCCGACGACGAACGACACAATCAGCCCCAGCACAAGCGGAGTCAGGCCGATGCTGCTCGACAGCTCGTGACCGTGCTTCGCAAGCTCATACAGCGTCGCGACGCCCAGCGTCGGCAGAGCCAGCAAGAACGCGAAGTCGGCCGCCGCGGCTCGCGGCAAGCCGGCAAGCTGCGCCCCGACGATGCAGGCCATCGAGCGCGACGTCCCCGGCCACAGCGAAAGCGCCTGCACCAGGCCTGTGATCAGCGCTCCTGGTACCGAAAGCTGACTCGCTGTTTGCTGCGGTGGCGGACGACGCGCGTGCA
>JAYRFD010001143.1:0-6970 GCA_041908565.1 Polyangia bacterium
ACGAGAAGATCCTCGCGCGTGACCGAGGCAAGCGTCGCGTACTCGGCCTGACGGGCATGCGGATGGTTGGCGCCCAGCCCCAGCTTTTCCGACTCGCGCTCGGCGATCTCCATGGGATCGTCGTTTCGGCGCGCGATGCCGGTGAACGCCTGTCGCTTGGCCAGGTCCAGCTTGTCCTGCGCAAACTGCGGTGTGCGCAGCATCTCGATGATGATCCCCAGCACATCATCGAAGTCGTTCTTGTGAAAGTTGGCGCGCAGACCCACGCTGTCGACGTCGTCGTCCCAGCCGATCTGGGCCGCCCGCGCCGCCAAGAAGTCATCGATCTGGTCGCCGGTCTTGCCCGCGATGCCGCCATAGCGCAGGCCGTGCGCGTACAGGCCGCTTAGGCCGATCTTGTCGGCGGGCTCGTCGCCGCTGCCGCCCTGGACATCGCCCAAGATTGTGATCAGTGGCAGCTCTGGATTCGGCTGCAGGAAGATCACCATGCCGTTGTCGAGCTGAATGCGCGTCGGCTGCTGTGGCTTGAAGTCGCGCAGAGCCGGCGCCTTGATCTTCTTCCAATCGGTCTGCACCGGGCCGGCATGCGCTGCACCCAGCAGCACACCCAAGCAAAGTGCACCGCCCGCAGCCAGCCGGGACAGCGCCCGCAGCCAGCCACGACGCGGCGCGCCGAAGGACAACGAAGTCATGCGGTTCATGGGGTGCCTCCCTTCTGCGCAGGCGCGGCAGCCGGCTTGCTCTGCGCGGTGCTTTCGATCCAAGCAGCGGTGCGGTTGCTATCGACAAAGACCTGCGAGGCCACGCGGCGGATGTCTTCCTTGCTGACCTTTTCGATCTCTTCGACGTTGCGGAAGACCTGACGCCAGTCGCCGTAGCGCTGCTGCGCCTTGGCAAATGCGATGGCCATGCCCTGGTTGTTTTCCAGGCTGCGCAGCAGGTTGACCTTGGCGCGCGTCTTGACCATGCGCAGCTCGTCGTCGCTGACCGGCTCGTTCTTTAGGCGGTCGATCTCGCGATGGATGGCGGCGCGAAGCTCGGGCGCGGTGCGGCCAGGCGTCGGGATCGCATAGAACAAGAACAAGCTGGGATACTTGGATCCGGGGAAGGTGGCGGCGCCCTGGGCCGATGCGGCCAAGCGCTGATCGCGCACCAAGGCGCGATACAGGCGCGACGTTGGCCCCGACGACATCAGGTCGGCGATGGCGTTGTACACCGCGTTGTCAGCGTGCCGATAGTCGGGGCGGTGATAGGCCTCGGCGTACAGCGGCTGCCACTTGGCGCGCATGACGACGGTGCGCTCGACAAACTGCGGTGGCTCGTCGCTGCCCAGCGGAGCCGGCTTGGGTCCCTTGGGCAGCCGACCGAAGTACGATTCCAAGGTCGGCAGGACTTCGACCGCCTTCACATCGCCGACCAGACCGACGACCATGTTGGCGGGAACGTAGTAGGTCTCCCAAAACTTCAGGGCATCGCTGGCCGACCAGGTCTGCAGATCGCTGGGCCAGCCGACGACGGGACGGCCATAGGGATGGGCGGTATACGCCGCCGCCAGGGCCTGTTCGATCAAGCGACCGATCGGGTTGGAATCGGTGCGCATGCGGCGCTCTTCGTTGACGACGTCGCGTTCCTGATAGAACTGCCGCATCACCGGGCGCTTCATGCGCTCGGACTCTAGGTATGCCCACAGCTCGACGCGGTTCGAGGGCATCGAGTAAAGGTAGCCCGTCTCGTCGCTGTTGGTGAACGCGTTCAGGCCCGCGCCGCCGGCCCGATCGACGATCTCGCCGAACTCGTTTTGCACGACGAACTTCTCGGCCGCTTCCATGGCGGCCCGCCAGTCTTTTTCCAGCTGAGCCAGCTTGCCGGCGTCGCGGCCGTAGGGCTTGCGGCGCTCGGCATCGTAGGCCAGGTAGGCCTTTTCAACCTTGTCGATGGCCTGCTTTTCTTGCGCAAAGGCGTTGGTGCCGATGCGGTCGGTGCCTTTGAACGCCATGTGCTCGAACATGTGCGCCATGCCGGTCTGACCGACGCCTTCTTGCGCGCCACCGACGTCGACATGCGTGAAGTACGAAAAGACCGGAGCTTCGGGGCGCTCAACGATGACCAGGGTCAGACCATTGGCCAGCACTTTGACGGTCGTGCGCTTCTCGAACGACGCGATGTCCTGCGCCTGCGCGGGCTTCGCCATGCAAAGACCACACAGCAAGCTGCCCGACAGAAGCAGCGAGCCCAGCCAGCCGGCGCGGCTCCGTCGGGGCAGACCTGTCTTGGGGAACCGATTGTTCATAGACTCTCCTTCTGCAAAAGCCGCGGCAGTGTATGCCGAGGCAGCGCCGGAAGACATCGAAAAGCGCGCAGGTCCAGCACCGTCGCCCGCGATGGGCTGAAGGCTCCTTCTGCCGGCCAGGTTTTTCCGATCGAGCGGGGCGGCGACAGGCTATGATGGGTCCGTGCGTGCTGTCGGGATCGAGCGCGGGATGCGGCCCAAGCGGCGGAAAAGCCTGTGGGCCTTGCTGGTCTGCGGTCTGTTGAGCGGGGCTCTGTTGAGCGGCGGGGAAGCCGTCGCGCGCACCAAGAAGAAGCCGCAAGAGACCCAGCCCGAACAGCCCAAGACAGCAGGTGGCATGCCGTCGCCGCTGGTCGACCCGATGGAGGCCGAGCACTCGACCCCGCCCCCCACAACAGGCTCATCGACCAGCGGATCGTCGGGAAGCGGCAGCGGATCGTCGGGAAGCTCGAGTGGAAGCTCGAGTGGAAGCTCGAGTGGAAGCTCGGGTGGAAGCTCGGGTGGAAGCTCGGGTGGAAGCTCGGGTGGCGGCGCACGCGGCGGCAACGAAGGCATGGGCAGCGGTGGAGAACCCGGTCAGTACAACAAGCCCGGGCGCTTCATGCTGAACCTGAAGATCGGCCCGGCGATCTGCGCCACCGGCTGTGTTGCCCACGAAGGAGCCGTGGTCGCGGACATCGGCTGGTCGGTTCTACCCAACAAGAACGCCTATGTCGTCGTGCCGCTGCAGTTTCAGTTTTCGACGACGACCGCGGCCGTGATGGTGCCGTTTGGATTTCAGTACGACTTCGCCATCAGCAAGGTGCCCGGCCTGTACATCTATCCGCGCGTCAGCGTGGGCTATGCCGCTCTGTTCGACAGCAGCACCGGGGTGCAGACCACCACGCACGCCGGTCTGTTCCTGCCCGAGCTAGGCGCCAAGTTCATCCTGCGCGGACGCTTTAACTTCGGCGGCGAGATCTTCAGCCTGCCGGTCGTCTTCGGCCGCGGCCCGTTCAGCACCGTCGTCGATGTCTATTACCGCATCCTGGTCTACGCCGGCGTAAACTTCTCGGCCGCGCGGCGCCGGCGGCGCGCGGCGTGGGTTCGTCGTTCATCGGGGATTGCGGGAAAAGTGCGCGGCGCGCGCGATAGGATGGGCGCATGGACGTGCTTCGCGTGCTGACCTTCAACATTTGGAATCGCAGCGGCCCCTGGGATGCGCGCCTGCCGCTGATCCAACAGGGCCTGGTCGCTGAGTCGGCCGACATCGTGGGTCTGCAGGAAGTCCTGTGCATGCAGGGACCGCTGGGCCAGGTCTCGCAGTTAGATGTCCTGGTCGATGGACTCAAGGACCTAGCCGGCGCGGCGGACGGATCGACGATCGTCCAGTATCCGCATCGCGCCTATGCTCCGGCCTGGACCATCGACAGCGGCAGCGGCTTCACCATGGGCAATGCCATCCTGTCGCGCTTTCCCATCGTCGATACGCAGCAGACGCTTTTGCCCAACCCCATCGGGCACGAGACGCGATCTCTGCTGTACGCGCTGTGCGAGACGCCACACGGTCTGCAGCCCGTGTTTGTCACGCACCTGGACTGGCAGTTCGAGCTATCCCACGCACGATGCGAACAGGTGTCGTTCATCGTCGATCAGATGGCCGACTGGCTGACCCCCGCGCGAGCAGCGGGCCAGGATCTTCTGCCCGCGATCTTGCTGGGCGACTTCAACGCCGAACCAGACAGCGACGAGATCCGCTTCCTGCGCGGAAAACACGCCCTGCCCTCTTTTCGCAGCGGCACGCTGCGCGGCTGTTACTTCAACGACGTCGTCGAGTTCTGCCACGGCGACGCCGGTCCGACGTTTGCGCGTGACAACGTCTTTGCCGTGCGCGAGCGCGAACCCGACCGCCGCATCGACTACATCTTCACAGCCGCCCCCGATCGCTTCAGCCGCGGTCTGCCGCTGTCGGCCCGTCGCTGCTTCACGCAAGCCAGCGCCGGTATTCACCCGTCAGATCACTATGGCGTGATCTGCGAGCTAGCCTGTGCACGCGCCCCAATCCCCAGCTGATGCGATAGGTGCTGCACCACGCGATGGCTCGACGGAACAAGCGCCGATCGACAGTCATCCTAAGCAAGCGGCCAGCCATCCGATACGATCGCAGATCATGCCGACCCCGCGAAAGAAGCAGACCAAGCCAGCCAAGCCGACTACGCGGACTCTGCCGACGAACGCGCAGATCCTGAAGCACGCCTTCCTGCAAGAGATGTACGACGACGATTACTTCCCCAAGCGCTTGGTGGACAAGGGCAAGTCCATCCTGCTCAAGCTCTGTGCCCAGATCGAAGCCAAGCAGCCTGGCGACGCCGACGCAGTGTACGCGCTGACGCACGCCGCGACCGAGCGCTTCAACGATCTCGCAGAAGAGTTCACCGACCAGGACAGCGACATCGAGACCGCCGCACGCGAAGCGATCGCCGCTGACTTTGCCTTCATTCTGAAGGCCTACGGTTTCGGGCACCTGGATATCGAAGAGGCGATCGCGCCGCGCGACTGGTAGCTGCTGCCCGTCGCTGCCGATGCGTCAGATCGAAGTCAGGCAAGAGCCGACGCAGTCGATGTGCCCCCCTCCCCTGCGCGCCCGCCGCTTGGCTCGCCCCCGTTGGCGCCGAACCACAGCACGGCAATCGGCAGCGCGCGCGGTTCGCGATCAGGATCAGCGGACAGCCACACCTGGGTGCGCGGCTGCGATCGCTGCGGTGCTCGAACAGGCCCATCCGGCGGTGCAGCGCGCTGAACGCAAAGCAGGCTGGGCTCCGGTCGCCAGGAACCCTTCCGTGCCGCTGCCGCAGCGATGACCCAGAAGCGCTTCGGAACGCGAACCGAACGACCCGATACGCCAGTCGATCGATCGAAACGATCAGTACGCCTTGGCCATGATCACGCGCTGCGCCGACGGCTTGCCGGTCAGGATGCAGCTGCCACTGCCGCGCGCGGCTTCCGGGATCTGATCGGCAAGCGGAATGCAGCGGATCGTCGTTTCGAAGCGACGCGATAGCTCGTCTTCTTGTTCAGGAGAGCCCGCCCAGTGCACCCACGCAAAGCCGCCGCCTTCGTGTTTGAAGAAGCGCTCAAAGTCGGCCAGCGTGTCGATGACGCGCGTGCGGCGGTCGCGCATGGTGCGAGCCCGCTCGTACAGATCGCGCTGCATGCCATTCAGAAGCGCGCGCATGCCCGCAATCGCTTCGGCCCGCGGCGTGAACGTCTTTTTGCGCTTGCGCAGCTCCTCGGGCGATTCGCCATCGCGCTCTTGCACGAAGCGACGCACGACGCACAGCACGCCCTTTTCCAGATCCTTGGGACCGATCTCGATGCGCACCGGGACGCCCTTCATTTCCCATTCGTAAAACTTGGCGCCCGGCTGCAGCGTGTCGCGGTCGTCCAGACGGACACTCAGGCCCTGGGCGCGAAGCTCGGCCTGCACTTTGGCTGCTTCTTCCAGTACGCGCGCGCGCTCGTCGTCTTTGCGATAGATGGGCACGATGGCCACGTGGATCGGCGCCAGCTTGGGCGGCACGATCAGGCCGTTGTCGTCGCTGTGCGTCATGATCAGCGCGCCGATCAAGCGCGTCGATACACCCCAGCTGGTGGCGTACACATATTCCAGCTTGCCTTCGCGGTTTAGGAACTTGACGTCGGCAGCCTTGGAAAAGTTCTGGCCCAGATAGTGGCTGGTGCCCGACTGCAGCGCCTTGCCATCCTGCATCATCGCTTCGATGCACATGGTGTCCAGGGCGCCGGCGAAGCGCTCGCCCGGCGTCTTGTGCCCCTTGAGCACGGGCACCGCCATGACGTTTTCCGCGAAGTCGGCATAGACATCCAGCATGCGGCGCACTTCTTCCAGCGCTTCCGCCTCGGTGGCGTGCGCGGTGTGGCCTTCTTGCCACAGGAATTCGGCCGTGCGCAGGAACAGGCGCGTGCGCAGCTCCCAGCGCACGACGTTGGCCCACTGGTTAATCAGAAGCGGCAGGTCGCGATAGCTCTGGATCCAGTTGCGATAGGCATTCCAGATGATCGTCTCGCTGGTTGGGCGAACCACCAGCGGCTCTTCCAGCTTCGATTCCGGATCGACCTGCACGGTGCCATCGATGTTCTTCAAGCGATGGTGAGTAACCACCGCGCACTCTTTGGCGAAGCCGGCCGCGTGCTCTTCTTCGCGCGCCATAAACGACAGCGGGATGAACAGCGGGAAGTAGGCGTTCTGGTGGCCCGTCGCCTTGAAGCGATCGTCCAGCTCGCGCTGCATCTTTTCCCAGATGGCGTAGCCGTGCGGGCGAATCACCATGCAGCCGCGCACCGCGCTGTAGTCGGCTAGCTCGGCCTGCTTGATGATGTCCAGATACCACTGGCTGTAGTCCTGGCTGCGCGGCGTGATCGAGCCATCGCTCTGCCCTTTGCCGGCTGCGCTGCCACCTTCTGTCTTCTGCGGAGATTCCTGTTTGGCCATGGGGGCCGGAATCTATCACATCAAGCACAGCAAGAACCGACGCATCGACAGACCGCGCAGCGGGCCACAGAACAGACCGCGCAGCGGGCCACAGAACAGACCGCGCAGCGGGCCACAGAACAGACCGCGCAGCGGGCCACAGAACAGACCGCGCAGCGGGCCACAGAACAGACCGCAGGACAGGCGACGTA
>JAYRFD010001144.1:0-3343 GCA_041908565.1 Polyangia bacterium
CAGCATCGAAAAGCTGGGCTATGAAGGGGACCGCGGTCTGATGGTGTTGACCGTCGAGCCAGCCAGCCCCGCCCTAGAAGCCGGAGCCGAGCGCGGGGATGTGGTCCTGCAGGTCAACGATCGACCGGTGCGCAGCCTGGCTGACTATCTGGCAGCGGTGGGCACGGTCAAAAGCGGACAGGTCGTGCGCATGCTGCTGCGGCGCTTGGAAGTGCGCCCGGCGCGCGGCTCTGGCGATGGCGAAGGTGGGTCCAGCCGAGACAGCCGTCGTAGCTGGCACAACCTGTGGATCGCCTTTGTGCGCAAGTGACGATACGCTGCGCCGGTGACTGCACACGCCAAGGACCCTCAGTCAAACCTGCCAAACTCGCCTGAATCGAGCGCACCCAACAGACGGATCCAATCGGACAATCCGCTTGCGCACATTCGGTGCTTGGTCGCCGATGTCGATGACACGCTGACGGTGGATGGCAGCCTGTCGGGCCCCGTGCTGGACGCGGTGGCGCGGGCGGCGGCGGCGGGCATCGAGGTCATTCTGAATACCGGACGTCCGGCGGGGTACGGCGCGACGCTGCTGGCCTATGTGCGGGGCCTAAGCGCGGTGGTCGTCGAAAACGGCGGTGCGTGGTTTGACCGCAAGGCCCCCGGCGCGCCGATTGATCCGCATGAAGCTCCGCTGTTTCTGCGCGACGGTGAAAAGCCCGATCTGCGCAAGCGGCTGATGGATCTGGCAAACCGGGTGGCCACGCGAGCCGGCCTCTCCTTCATCGAGACCGCCGACAACGCCTTTCGCCTGACCGACTACACGGTGCTGCGTCGCCTGCCCATGGATCGGAACGCTGCGACTGTGTTGCAGGCTCTCCGTCGATACACCGACGAAGAAAGCGCAGGGCAGGGCAGCCTGCTGGCGAGTTCCATCCACTTGCACTTCATGCTGGACGGGGGGCGTGCACGCAGCAAAGCCGATGGGGTGGCGCAGCTTTTGGCCCGTCGCGGCGTCGCGCAGCCGCAAGAGTTTCTGGCCCGTCACGCCGTATCGGTGGGCGACAGCGCGAACGATGCCAGCTTCTTTGAACCGGGGCGCTTTGCCTGGTCCGTCGGAGTTCGCAACATCGAGCGCTACCTGCCGGAGCTTGGGGCGAATCGTCCGCGGCACATCACGCAGCAGCCCGAAGGCCACGGCTTGTTGGAGCTGATCGAAGCGCTGCTCCGTCGCTGAGACCCCACGCCGTACCCGGCCCGCCCGCCGTCCAGATGGCTCGCCGATCGGACGCCGCGCGCGAGCATTTGGCGAGTTCCTGATTATTACTTGCCGCCCGCACTGCCTCGGCCGCACAATGGCAAACGTGTTTCTATGAGCACGCCCGCCGCGGCTGGCTCAAGGCTGTCTGCTAACCAAGTGCAATCCCATGGAAAACAGCGACCCCAAGCGCGGCGCAGCTCCGCTGAGTGCATCGAGCGCTGCGAAAGCGACGGCAGCTTCTGGCAAGCCTGCTTCTGGCAAGCCGGTCGGTGAAAAGCCCACGACGGGACCGCGTCGCAGTGATGGGACGGGCCCACGGTCGTGGCTGCTGCGCAAGCGCGGCTCTGTCGAAGTCTTGCGCTGTCCAGACTTGGCGACGCTGCGGACCTGGATGATCGAGCGCCGTGTCAGCCGCGACGACGAGATTTCACGCGGGGGCAAGGTGTATCGGCGCTTGGGCAACATCGTGGAATTCGAGTCGCTGTTCCACAGCGCCGAAGTCGAACGAGCCGAGCGTCGGCGGGGCCAGAAGGCTGGGACCAGCGGCGTCATACCGATTCCGCAGCTTCCGGCCTCGGGTGCGCCCCGAAGCGAGACGAGCAAGCGCAGCGAGGTCTCGGTGCCGCCCCAGCTACGGGTGACGCCGCCAGGCTTGACGCAGGCGACCGGCAACATGAACCCGCTGCGACTGACCCCGTCGGGACAGCCGCCACGTCCGCGTCCTCCGGTGCCGGCCGTTCCGATCTTGCAGCTACCGGACACTGCTTCGACGCCCGCCGCCGCGTCGGCTGCCCCGGCGCAGCCCGTGTCTGGCGCTAGCTCGTCGGCGCGCTATGCCGTTTCGAATGCGTCGGCGGCCGGGGCAGCCAAAGCAGCCGCACCCGCCACGGGCAAGCCGGCGCCTTCGGGCAGCGCGGCTAGCAAGCCCGCTGCACCGCCGTCACCTCCGTCGGCTGGACCGGTAGCGGCCCCCGCTGTTGCCGCAGCCGCTTCTTCGACCGTGTCGCAAGCAGCTCGCCCTGCACCGGCTGCACGTCCCAGCGGGGCCTACGCGATTGAGAAATCACCGGCCCCTGCGACCGCGGCACCGACGCCGCCACGTCCCGCCCCGCCCGAACCAGAGACAGACGCCGACGAAAGTCAGACGACCGATCCAACGCGCCGCTTTGTCCGCTTGGATGCGGCGCCAGCGCGTCCGGCGGCGGCGGCCAAGTCCGCAGCACCGGCTGAGCCCGCGTCGGATTCGAAGAAGTCAGACAACGACACGGTCGCCTTCCAGCGGGCGACTCCGGCGGATCTGCGCGACGCTTCTGATGAAGAAGCGGGCGATGTCACGGTGCTGAATCCGAAGGTGGCGCCCAGTCCGCCGCCGCGTCCCGCCAAGTCCCTGGATCCAGTCGAAGAAGCGCTGCGCAACAGCGATCCGATCCCGCGTCATCTGAAGGACGGCACCGACCCGAACCGCACCAGCCGCATCCCATCCTTGGATGTAACCGAGCGGATGGAAGGCGAAGGCAGCCGTCGTGGCTTGGTGCTGCTGCTGATCTCGGTGGTGCTGGCCGGCCTGCTGATCTGGGGGCTGCGCAGCGCCGGGACAGGAGACTCTGGCACGGGCGGCACCGGATCCGGCACCACGCCCGGTCGCGACACACCGGGCACCGGACCCGGCACGCCAACCGTCGGTAGCAACGGACCTGAATCGGGACAGCCTGGGCCAAGCACAGGACCCACGACCTCGCCCGAGCCGAGCGGCGCGGCTGATACGGCCTCGGGAACGCCGAATACCAAGGGGCTGCCGACCGGGACACCGGCTCCGACTGAGCCTGGCAAGACCGCAGCGCCCGCGACGGCGACTCCGGAGGCGAACAAGGTGCCGCCTGCGACCGTCCCTGCGACCGCCACGCCAGGCAGCAACGCGACGGGCAGCAAGCCAGAGCCGACGACGGGTGGCAAGCCCGCGAACGATGTGAAGCCCGCGGCGACAACACCCAGCCCCGCGCCGACGCAGTCCCCGACCCCGGCCACAACCCCTGGGGCTGCCGCGACGGCCAAGCCACCGACGGCCCCGGCTCCGCAGGCGACCAAGCCAGCCCCGGCAAC
>JAYRFD010001145.1:0-1536 GCA_041908565.1 Polyangia bacterium
GGGCTGGAATCCCTGGGGCGCGCCCTCGGGGGCACCGCTTTCCCCCGCCTGCGGCTGGGGGCCGACGGCAGCGAGGCGGGCGTCCCGCCGCCGGACTGGGCGGACTACGTCCTCGCGGAGTTTCCCGCAGCGGAGCGGGCGGCGTCGCTTCATACGACAGCAAGCGCAGGCCAGCGGCCGGCGTCGGCAAGGGGATGGGCTTGCCGGCTTCCAGATCCACCACCACCGATGCGTAAAACGGATCTCGACCGCTGATCAGGCGGTTGCCTTCGACGGGAACTTCGTGCGGGCGCTGGCGCTGAACCTGCAAGAAGCCATCTTCGTCGACGGAATCGAGCACGGTCATGCGCTTGTATGGGAAGACCGCTGGGTTGAAGACCTCGTGATAGACGCGCTCGCCGGGGGCTTCGGCTCCAGTCACATCGTCGGGCGCGACGCGGACCCGACGCACGGGCGGCGGATCTTGCCCTGGCGTGGGGGCGCCAGCCGACGGCGTGGCGGGGGTGCCTTGGCTGGCCGGCGACAAGATGGGCTCGTGGTCTTGTGGAGCGCTTTGGGCCCGGGGCGCACCGAGCATGCCGTCGGATCCCAAGACCGCGTCGGGCAGACCGTCGCTGCGCATGCCATCGCGCTTGCAGACGCCTTGGAAGCAGCGCAGGGATGGCGCGGGAACTGGCTCGTGCAGGACCGGCTGGCCCGTCGCTGTGCCGACCGCTGTACCGACCAGGACCAGGCCAGACGTCAGGCCAAGCAGCAGACCGCACCGCGCGATCCAGTTGCGACGCCTTGCAGCCGGCCAGCCCCAGTGTGTGCGCACGAAGGCCATCATATCAGCCCCTGCATTTACGTCGTCGAACCCAGAACTTCGACGCTGGCAGACCACGATCCAGCCCAACGTCCAAGCTTGGGTTGGCACGGTCGTGGGGGAGGGCGACCTGCGGATCAGACAATCCGCACGCGCGTCTCGCCGACCAGCTCGCGCTGATGGTTGTAGATCGGCTGCTGCCAGTGCACGCGCAGTGCGTCCAGCTCGTGCGCGTCGATCCAGCCCAGGTGGGCCAAAAGCTGACAGACCACACCGTCGGTGTGATTGCTGTTGCCGTCTTCGATCTTCAGCGCCAGGCCACCGCGGCCTTCTGCCCCCAGGGCATAGATGCCTTCGGCACCGACCTTGCCGATCAGTCTGCCGCGCGTGATCTCGATCAGGTTGGTGCACAGGCGTCCGCTGCCCGCCACCATGCCCGGCGCCGAGCGCAAGGCTGCCAGGATCCGTCGACCGGCGTCGCGATGCGGCTCCGGCAGCAGGCCGTGCAACAGACGGCGATAGGCCAGCGCCAGCGCGCGCAGCGGCGTGCGAAACACCACGGCCCCGCAGCCATCGACCGCGGTCTCGATCTGTGCGATGGGTACTTCGGTGATCTGCGACAGGTTGCGCAGGATCTCTTGCTGCAGCGGGTGGTGCAGGCGGTTGTAATCGGCGATCGGCCAGCCACGGGCCAAGCAGGCCGCCAGCATGCCCGAGTGCTTGCCCGAGCA
>JAYRFD010001146.1:0-17161 GCA_041908565.1 Polyangia bacterium
GCAAACCGCAATCCATCGATCGACACTCGCTCGATCGACGATCAATCGATCGCGGCCTCGCCGGCGTGCGCTGCCGCTGGGCGCGTGCTCGATCGGCTGTCGTCGGTGCTGTCCGCCGTGCCGCCGGGCACCGTCGCTGTGCAGCTACGAAATCGGCGGCTGCCCGCCGCCCTGCTGCACGATCTGGCGCTGTCGTTGCGCGCGCTGACCCAGCGACATGCGGCGCCCCTTTTGATCAACGATCGGCTGGATGTTGCGCTTTCGGTCGGGGCCGACGGAGTCCACCTGCCGGGGCATGGCATGCCCCCGCACACCGTGCGTCGCTTCGTCGGCGATGCGCTGCAGCTCTGCGCCGCGGCGCACTCGCTGACCGAAGCGCGGCTTTTGGCCCAGGCCGGTGTCGATGCCGTCACATTGAGCCCCATCTGGCCCACGCCATCGAAGCCCGCGCTACCGGATGGGCAGGTCGGGGTTGCTCCGCTTGGCATCGAAGCCTTGGCGCATGCCGTTTCGGTCCTGCCAGTGCCGGTCTTTGCGCTGGGCGGAATCGATTCCGTCGATCGCGTCGCCACCTGCGCCGCCGTCGGGGCACGCGTCGCTTGCTTGCGCGCACTGCTTGTCGGTTCGCCGCAGGATGCAGCGGATCGGGCTCGCGCATTTGTCCGGGCCACCGGCTTTCCTGCCGATTCGGCCTCGCACGCCACCCCATTCGACCTTGCATAAAACGAAAGAAAGCGGACGGAACGATGCAGCCAACGAAATCGAGCAAGCCAGCCATGGTCACAGCAAAGATCGATCTGAATCAGGTGGAAAAGCGCATCGGGACTCTGTACCCGCCGCCGTTTGATCAGCCCTGCAAGCTGCGCGAGCGCCTGCGACTGGGCCTTTCAGCCGGGCTGTCGCAGTTCGGCGTGAACCTGCTGCGCCTGTCGCCGGGCCAGTGGTCAAGTCAGCGCCACTATCACAGCCACGAAGACGAATTCATCTATGTGGTCGAAGGCGAGGTCGTGCTGGTGACAGACAGCGGCGAACAAGTGCTGCGGGCTGGCGACTGCGCAGGCTTTCCGCTGGGCAAGCCCGATGGACATCACTTGCAGAATCGATCGTCGGCGCTGGCTGTGATCTTGGAAGTCGGCAGCAACGACGAAAACGATGTCTGCGAATACCCCGACATCGACATGCGCGCGACATCGGAAGGCTTCCTGCACAAAGACGGAACGCCCTATCCCAACAACGCCAGCTAGCCCACGCGACAGAGCGGCTCGGAAAACGCCGAGCGCGAAGCGACGCGGACGACCAAAGGAGTCCCCGCTCGAAGCCCCTCGCCAAGAAGCACACACCCTGGGGCCGCACAAAACGCTCGCGTAAAGCGCCGCCCCAATTCGCCGCCCACTCAAAAACAGCTCCAAGGCTGGGGCAAAAGCGGACTCTTTTTTAAGACGTGCAACGGATCGAAAAAGGAGTTCGCGTCCGCCGGGCCCCCAGCCGGAAAGCGCGACCGCGCCGTGGGCATTTGTAGCTTCGTTTGTAACTGAGACGCTGGAGCAGAAGCGACGACGCGGGGCGGAGCGGCTTACGGCAGGCGTGCTGTGACGACGTACTGATCGGGCAGATCGACCTTGGCAAGCTCGGCAACCAGGCCCGCCGCTTTCAGGTCCGCCAGGATCTGGTCGGAAGTCAGCTTGTGCTTGCGGGGCGGGCCGCGCGGACTGTCCAGCTTGAAGTCGACGATGAACAGCGCTCCGCCCGGACGCAGCGCCGCGGCGAGCTTTTTGGCGAAGCTGGGTCGCTGCGGCACGTGGTGCCAGACATCAACGATCAGCACGCGGTCGACGCTGCCGACCGCCAGCTTGGGATCATCGGCGCTGCTTTGCTGTGCGTCGACGTTCTTCAGCCCCTCGCGGACCGCGCGTTCTTTCATGTAGCGCACCATGTCCGCTTCGATGTCGACGCCCAGCACCTTGCCTTTTTCACCGACGGCGCGGGATAGGTGCGGCAGGAAATAGCCGGTGCCGGCACCCAGATCGACGACGGTCTTGCCAGTGATATCGCCCAAGGCCGCGACGATGACCGCTGGCTTTTGCCACGCATCGCGTTCGGGACCTTCAAAGCGCTTCACCCAGTCCGCGGCCTTTTCAAAGCGATGGGGCATACCACCGTGAGCGTGGTGATGACCGCCGTTGTCGCCTGCGCCACCGGGGGCGTGGTGATGGCCGCCGTTGTTCGTCGCGCCGCCGGGGGCGTGGCGATGGCCGCCGTTGTCCGTCGCGCCGCCGGGGGCAGGGGCCTGGGCGCCAACCGGGCGCGCCGCGCACAGCAGCGCAAGCAGCGCTGCGCATGTGGATGACCCAGCGATAGAGAAAGTCAGACGCATCAGACGGAACCTCCTTGCTGCTTAGCCGCGCGGGAACAGTCGCTCGATCAGGTTTTGTCGCTGGGTGGGTAGCGGCGCCTCGACCGTCAGCTTGGCGGCATTGCTGACAGGCTGCGCCCGGCTGTCGAGCTTGGGCAGCGTCACGCGATCGGCATGCAGGAAATAACCCTGCAGATCGGCAGCCGAAAACGTCGCGGCGGCCGGCGCGCCATACAGCTCGTCTCCAAGCAGCGGCAGACCCAGATACGCCAAGTGCGCGCGCACTTGATGGCGGCGACCGGTTGCAGTCCGCGCCTGCACCAAGGCCACCCCATCGCCGCGTCGCAGCACTGTGAACTGCGTCTGCGCGTCCAGCGCATCGGGGTGATAGATCTGCTCTGGTGTCTCGGCCGCCATGACGCGACGGTGACGATCGGGACCCGGGGCCGGCAACAGCGGCTGCGAGACTTCAAAGAAGTCCTGCGCTGGTTCTCCGCAGACCACTGCCAGATACCGTTTTTCGATCTGGCCATCGCGAAACAGCGCACGCACGGTCTGCCATGCCGCGAGGCTGCGCGCCGCGATCACGACGCCACTTGTGTACGTGTCCAAGCGATGACAGACACCGCCCTCGCGCGCTTCCGGGCTGGCCTTGGCGCACTCGGGAAAGCGCGCCACCAAGGCCGACGCCAGCGAGCCGCGCTCTTGCGGACGCAGCGGATGCGTGGCGCAGCCGGGCAGCTTGTTGACCAGGACCAGGTGGGCGTCTTGGTACAGCACCGACAGCGGCAATTCGGGCTGTGGCACCGGCGGTGTACTGCGCGGATCACTTGGGGCCTGCGCCAGCTGAACGCGCTGACCCGGCGCCACCATCACGCCCTTGCGACCGACCCGCCCGTCGATGCGCACCTGGCCTTCTTCAATCAGCCGCACCACGGCGGCCCGCGAAAGTCCGGTGGTGCGGGCCAGGTACAGATCCAGTCGCGTGATCTCTTCGTGGGCAGCGACGGTAAACAGGGTCTCAGTCATGGGGTCGGTTCCAAGGTTAGGCCGTGGGACTTGGCGGGTGTGAAGCGCACCAAGCGTCCACGAAAGGACTGCTTAGACGGCAGCCAGCAGGGTGGCCAGGACGCGTGTCCCGACGGGAAGTGGGCCTGTACCCGGTGGAATGTGCAGAAGCGCGTTCAGGCCAATCATCGATCGCAGCATGCCCGAGCCCTGCCACAGAAGCGGCGTTGCCCACAGCGTGTCGGTGGTCTGTGGAACGGCCGTACCGTCGAGGGAATCGCCGGATCGGCGCTCGACATGGGCCCGCGTGAAGTGCAAGCGACTGCGGTCGGGATCGACGGGCTGGGCCAGCGACACCCAGGCGCGCGGTCGCTGTACCGCCGCTTCCGCGACGCCACACAGTCGACGCAGGGCCGGGCGCACGAAGAGTTCGAAGCTGACCATCGACGACGCGGGGTTGCCAGGCAGGCCAAACCACAGCACGCGACGACCAGCCAGACCCTGGCCGCAGTCGATGTAACAAAACGTCAGCGGCTTGCCGGGCTTCATGGCTACGCGCGAAAACTGCTCGACGGCGCCAAGCTCGGACAAGACATCGCGCACGTAGTCGAACTGGCCAACCGACACGCCCCCCGACGACACCACGACATCGGCGCGCAGCGCTTCGGCAAACGCCGCGCGCAGGGCCTGCGGATCGTCTTTGGCGATGGGCAGGATGCGCGGATCGCCGCCAGCTTCGCGGATCTGCGCCGAAAGCGCGTGCGAGTTGCTGTTGACGATCTGCCCAGGGCCGGGCAGAACGTCGGCTGGGACTAGCTCGTCCCCCGTCGACAAAACGGCGACTTGCGGGCGGCGATGAACGTCGATCAGCGTGCGTCCCAAAGCGGCCAAGATGCCGACTTCGCCGGATCCCAGCGCGCTGCCGGCCGGCAATAGAACATCGCCGGGCCGGATGTCTTCGCCGGCTTTTCGAATGTGCTGACCGGGGCGAGCGGTGCAGCGAAAGCGGACGCGATCGTCCTGTTCTTCCGCCTCTTCACGCATGATGACGGCATCGGCCCCTTGCGGCACCGGGGCGCCGGTCATGATGCGCACGCAGCCTCCGTCGGCAAGCGGCGCCGTCGCGGGATGTCCAGCCGCCACCACGCCCAGCACCGGCATCGGCTGACCGACCACCACGTCAGCCGCGCGCAAGGCATAGCCATCCATCGCCGAGTTGTCCCAGGGCGGCAGAAGGCGCGTCGAAACCAAGGGCTGCGAAAGGATGCGCGGCACCGACGCAGCAGCGACTTCCTGCAGGTCCAGCACTTCGCTGCCCAGCGGCGCCGCCTGGCGCAAGATCGTGGCCAAGGCTTGCTCTGGATTCAGCATCACATCGTGCGGGGCCAGCGGCTTCATCGGGTCTGCGGTGTCCTTTAGCGGGATTGGCGAATCTTCGTTACGACTGGGCAGCCGTCGACGGAGACGTGACTGGGTGCGGGGACGATTCGTTCATGGCTGACGCTTAGCTCGGCAACAGAAGGCCGGTCACGCGAGGCAGAGCGTCGACCAGATCGGGGGGAAGATCCGACGGAAGCTGGGCCAGGCTGTGGGCCAGCGTGGTCAGGGTCTCACGCAGCAGGCGCTGCGTCGCCGGGGTCCACAGCTTGGCGAATTCGCCTTCGCCAAACGAACGGGAATGGATGCGCTCGCGCAGTGTATGAATCACCTGGCCAACCACCGTTTCTGGTGGTGTCCCCGTCGCTGCAGAGCCGTCGATGCCGTTGTTTCCAAGCAAGGCAGCCCGCAGCGGCAAAAGGTCGCGGCGCGAAAGCGGCACCAGCGCCGGCGGTCGGGACAGAAGCAGGTTGCCGATCAGAGTTCCGATCAGATCGACCAGCAGCACCGAATCGGCGGACGGCTGCGTCTTGCGCAGGACGTCGGTGATGTGCTCGCGCCGCAGGCCCAGGCCGGTGCTGCATAGCTGGCTTATCGTCGAAAGCTCGGCAAGCAGGGCGGCGGCTCGTCCCAAGTCGCGCAGGCTGGCAAACGGACGCGTCGATGCCTCGCGGCGGTCCGCCGATCGTTCGCTGGTCTGGCGTTCTCCGTCGAGAACATCGCAGTACAAAGGTCGCAGGGCCAGCAGAGCCTGCAGCGGCTGGGAAAGGCGCGCCGGCAAGATCTGGATGCGATCGGCAAGAGCCTGGACTTCGGACGGGGTGCTGGCGCGGCTGGGATCGGCGGGCGCTGTCGTCGGGCGCGAAAGCAGTCCATCGCTTGTGGATAGCAAGAGCAGAGCCAGCTTGCGCGGCTGCACGGTCAGGCTGTAGCCGACGCGAAACAGGTACAGAAGCGACACGTCGCGCAGGACATCGGCGGCGCGGCTGATATCGACGGAAAGCGACTCTTCGCCCGGCGGCTCGGTATGCGTGGGTTCGGTTGTCGCCGGGGCTGGGCCGGGCTCGGTCGCGGACTTGGCGTTGGCGCGCAGACGAAACTCGATGCCGATCGACACGTATCCGACGGTGCGTCGCAAGGTCTGGCCCAGCGCATCGACATCGCCTAGTTCGACGCGATCGGCAGACAGCACACGATTGCCCAGCACCATCAGGTGCTGCACCAGAAGCGCGCGTTCGGGATCGCTCAAGTGCGCAACGGCGCGCGAAAACGTGCTCTCGTCTTCGCCCAGACCGGGCACCGTGCGCAGAAGAGCGCCCGACACCGTGTCGCTGCCCGGCAGCACATGCACTGCCGCCGGTGGCGATGCGCGCACGGCCGCCAAAAGCGGCTCCATTTCCGACGGCGGCGGCGGCTTGCTGGGATCCAGCAGCAGATAGACTTTCAGCGCGTCGTAGTAATCGATGTAGCCCAGATCGGCCATGCGTCCGCTGCGGAAGCGATAGGCGGTCTCGGCGGTCTCAGGCCCGACGTCGTAGCCGGCGCTCTGCACGATGGCGCGCGCAAGCTCGGCATCGCCGCGATAAAGAAGGTCCAGCAGGCGCTGAACCTGACCAATCTGATCGGCGGGATCGCTGGCCTGCCCCGCAGGCTGTGCAGCGGTCGCCTGGCCGGCCGCCGATGTCGCATCGTCGGCGTCTTGTTCGTCGGGCTGTGACGGCAGGATGTCGACGCGAAACATGCGATCGGGGGTGTCGAAGAACACGCCCTCGGCCTGATCCGGCGGCTCTTCGTTTTTGTAGATGTCGTAGACGCGGATGCGCGGGCCCAAAAGCGTCGTCCACAGCTCTGCATCGATGCCTTGTGCGACGGCGGCCAGCTTGCTTGGACCCAGCTCTCCCAAGGCCAAAAGCCAGGGCAGGACGCGCGTGGGCGCCAGTCGATCGCGTTCCCAGCCGTCCATGTCCAGGAAGGCCTGCACTTGCTCGGTCGAGCACAGGGCCAGCACATCCAGCGCGTCGGCCAAGCCCAGCGCGCGCATGAACAGAAACAGCGGCTGCACCGGCGTCGCGCGCACCAGGCGCGGGGCATCGGCGCGCTCTAACAGGTGATCCAGGACCTGCTGCGGATCGGGGCTCTGCGCCAGCCACTCACCGCCGGTGGCGTACAGCGGGGTGATGGCCGGCATGATGGAATCATGCGGAGCCGAAAAGGGCTTCGTGCCGCGATCGCCCTGGCGCGGGGCAGAAGACGGCGGAGCGGGTCGCTTGGGCATGGCAGGTCGACTTTAGTAACGCAGCGTCGATCGAATGTCGCGGATCGTGTCGTCCAGGGTCTCGCCTGGATCGCGAGTGGTGAAGCCAAGCTCGCGAATGGCCAGCGAGGAATCGCAGTACCAAAAGACCTGGCCCATCTCGAACGACACGCGATCCAGGGGCGATGTGACGCCGCGGTGTTCATAGACATGGTCGACCGCGCGCGTGATGCGGTTGACCCACGAATTCCAGCCCGCTGGCACGCGCAGCCACGGGCCTTCCACTTTGGCGATCCGTCCCAGGCGTCCCAAGAAATCGGCGAAGGTCCAGTTCGGTCCGCCAAGCAGATAGCGCGCGCCCGGTCGGCCTTTGCGCATCGCGGCATAGCAGGCGCTTGCGGCATCGCGCACATCGACGAAGGACAGACCGCCGGACGGAATCGCCGCGATCTCGCCAACCAAAAACTTGCGCACGTCTTCCGTCGACGATCCGCGTCGATCGCCCGGTCCCAGAAGCAGGCTGGGGTTGACGCAGACGATCTCAAGCCCCAGGCGCTGACCCAGATCCAGGGCCATTTTTTCTTGGTAAATCTTCGACAGGTAGTACGGCCAGTTGCCGCAAAGCTCGACGGGATACGGCCATGACTCGTCGGGAATCGGCGAGGCTTCACGGCTGATGGCGATGGTGCCGGATGTGCTAGCCACCACCACGCGACGCACGCCGGCCCGCTTGGCCGCCAACAGCAGGTGCCGCGTTCCTTCGACGTGCAGGCGCATCATGTCCTGGGTCCGACGCGCATCGCGCGACACCAGACCGGCCAGGTGATAGACCTCGCGACAGCCATCCAGTGCGGCGACCAGATCGTCGGATACGGGCCCATCCAAGCGGGCTCCGTGGTGCGCAGAATCCGTCGGTGGTTCACTGCCGACTGGCGGCAACACATCGCCCTGGTACTGCGACACGCCCAGGTCTTTCAGCGTCGACACCGGCTGTCGTACCAGCGCGCGCACGGACTGTCCGTTTTGTCGCAGGACACGCAGCAAGTGCTCGCCCAAAAAGCCGGTTCCGCCGGTCACAAGAACGGGCTGGTGTCCGTCGGATTTTGCGGTCTCTTGGCTGGTCTGTGCGCTCATTCGGGTTTCCAATGCGGGCGCGCAGCATATCAAGCGTCGTCGCAGGGGCAAGACGCTTTTGTGCGAAGCGGCCGCGATCCTGGGATATCGTCGTGTCGCAGGCGGAAAGAGGTCGAGAGTCAGATGGCAGTTCGGTCGTTCTTCTTTGGATTCGTGACGGCAGCCGCGCTGGCCGGAGGCGGCTACTACTACTACCTGCAGAAGCCAGATGCCGATCCGTGTCGGGTGTGCAGCACCGGAACCAAGTGCGCAGCCGGGCTGTGCGTGGTGGCTGTGACGCCGCCTCAGCCCGTGCCGAAAAAGCGGGTCTGGCGTCGCGGCTCGACGACGGCGGGAACAACGGCGGCTGGCAGTTCGGGCAACACGGGCAGTCCGCCGCCTTTGCCCGGCATCGAAGGACCCAGCGAAGCGCCGCAGCCAAGCGAGCCGCAGCCGCCCCCCCCGCCGCCGCTGCGCCCGGAAGAAAAGCCCCGGGTTGCCGTCGGGGACAAGCTGACAGGAACCGAGGTCCTGAACCTGGCCGAAGCGCAAAACGGCGCCGAGCGTGAGCTATCGCAGGAAGACATCGACGCCGTGTTTCGCCCCAAGCAGGGGGCCATCATCGGCTGCATCGACGACGCGCGTGGCGAAGCGCAGCTAGACGGACAGATCACGGTGGCCTTTCGCATCCGGCGCAGCGGCGATGTTGCCGGAGTTCGCGTCGAAGCCCCGGCCTATCTAATCAATCACGGCCTGTTGGACTGCTGCCGCCGCATCGTGTCGGGGCTGCGCTTCCCGCTGTCGACCAAGGCCCAGATCGTCACGTATCCGTTCTCGCTGCACTAACGGCGCGAAGGTACGAAGGGCGCGAACGACGCGAACGGCATCGGCCGCTTTGTGCGTTTCCCTGCGACGGGTGATCGCGATCTGTTCGGCGGGGTGGTCTTGCGCATATGCTCGTCCCATGGACAAACGAGCAAACCGCAGCGCGTGGCTGGGCCTGGGCTTGTCGCTGCTTTCGTGGGGCGCCATCGGCTGCAGCGGAACCTTGTCGCGGATCGCCGGTCCCTCGGGAAACCCAGCGGGACCGCCCCGCATCGACCGCATCGAGGATCTGGGCAGCTTGCCTCTTTCACCGCAGGGGCCGCTGGATCTGCAGCAAGCAGACGGGCTTTTGACACCGGGCGACTGGATCGCGATCCGCGGCAAGAACTTGCTTGGGCGCATCGATGCTCGGATCGGCGGCGTGTCGGCCCGCATCGGCGGGTATCTGACGGGGGACGGCCTGCTGGTGCAGGTTCCACGCGGTCTGCCGGTCGGAACGCAGGAGCTATCGGTGGACAACGGCCTGGGTCGCGCGCAAGCCAATGTCCAGACCGCAAGCTACGTCGTGGTGGCCGATGCAGAAGCCAATCAGGTGGCGTTTCGCCGTCTGCAGATCGAAGTCAACGACCAGGGCCCGCGGCTGGGCTTTGCTGATGTGGCGGTCGTCTTAAGCCACAGCAAAGCTCGCTTTGTGACGCTATCTGCCGACGCCGGGCTGCTGTATGTGCTGTCCGAGCCAAGCGGTGATGCCAGCAGCAGCGGGACCGTCGGCGCTTCCCTTGCCATCGCACCGACGACGCACTGCGAGCTTTTGATCGTGCACATGGGGGCCAAAAACGGACCCAAGGCGATGGTGAAGCTTCCCTTGGATCTGCCGGGTGCGCCAACCGCCATGGCCATGGGTCCGCAGGGTGTGCTGGCGATCACGACACCGCGAGCGGTGACGGCGCTTGTGACTGCGGATTCGCCGCTGACTCCGCGGGTGCTGCCACCGGTGGGCGTGGTCACTGATGCCGAGCCGCGCGCCCTGACCGCCGCCGCGTTCCTGCACGATGGCAAGACCCTGGCTGTGCTCGAAGCCTACGGCAACGATGTCTACGCCGTCGATGTAAGCAACCTGCAGGCGCCGCGCGTCGCATCGAAGATCAACCTGTCGGGATCGGTCGGCGAGCCGTACTCGATCGATCTGGCCGCCAGTCCCGATGGCGCGTCGCTTTGGGTGCTGCAGGGACCCAATTTTCGCCTGGCTGGCAAGCGCCTGCGCGACGGGCTGAAAGGGGCGTGGGGGGCCGCGACATCGCTGCAGTGGAAGCGCGCCGGACGATCGCTGGGGGGCATCGCCGCGCCCAGCCAAGGGGCAGGACATTCGCGCTTGCTGCGCTTGGCCGGCGGTCCGCAGAGCCTTGAGATCAGCGACGAAGTCACGCTTCCGCCGACGCTGCTGCCGTTTTCCATCCGCGCGCAGACCGATGCCGTCTATGTCAGCGCGCTGCACGGGGAAAACCCCTTCCAAGACATCGATGCGTCGCTGGCCGGCATCCAGCGCCTGTTTTCCGCGCTGCGCAGCACGGTGCAAGTGGGCCAAGTGCTGCGCGTCCACGCGCAGACCGGGCAGGTGCAAGCGCAGGTGCAGGGCCTGGCGATGTATGGCGACTTGGCGACGCTGCCGGGCGGTGGGCTGCTGATCGGAACGCTGCGCTTGGGACCGGGATATCTGCCGCCTCGCCTGACGCTGGACTTTGGGTTCGAGATCGCGGGCGGACGCTTTTCAAAGCACCGCGAGGTCGCCAACACGGCCTTCGGCCTGGTCGATGCCGTGCAGCGCTTGACGCCTCCCTATCGCATCGATCGCATCGCCGCGCAGTAAAGAACGGGCAAGGCGAGCGCCCGAAAAAGCGATCGTTTCCGACGTGAAATCCGCCACCCAAGTCCGCTGCGTCAAACGCCGTTTGTACTCGCGTCCGTTGCGCCGCAAACACGTTGCGCAGGCTGAAGCGATGCCGAAAGCAGGTCGCGTCAGCGTCGCAAAAGCAGGAAGACGAAGAACAGCACGCTGGCCAGGAAGAAGCCGGCGGCCGCCGCCAGCCCGATGCGCAGCGTCGACAGGTTGCCGCCTTCTTTTCCGCGCACAAACATCGACGTCAGGATCGATCGCTGATCGGTCGGCGGGGCTGCCGATGCCGCCGATGCCGGTGGAACCACCGAGGCCGCCGCAGTCGCTGGCGCGGGCAGAGCGGGGCTCATCATGCTGGGGTTGGGCGTCGGGACGTTGTGCTCTTCCAAGATCACGCCCAGGCGCGTCGCGACATCGGCCATGCTGGGCCGTTCCGCCTGCGTCTTTTTGAGCATGTCTTCAATCAATGCAATGAAGGCCGACGGCGTATCGGGGCGACGATCTTTTAGCGGCGGTGGCGCTTCGTACAGGTGGGCAGCGCGCAGCTTGTCGCTGCTCTGCGCGACAAACGGCGCGGTGCCGCTGAGCGTCTCGAACAGCACGACCCCCAGCGAATACACATCGGCCTTTCCGTCGACGCGGGCGGCGCCAAGCCACTGCTCGGGCGCCATGTATTCGGGCGTGCCCAGCGCCACGCCATCGCGCGTGCTGACAGGTTGCGCCCCTTCTTGCTGATGTTCGGCCTGCAGCTTGGCCAAGCCAAAGTCGAGGATCTTCACGCGCTGTCCACCCGGCACGGTGTCGTCGCGCAGGATCATGATGTTGTCGGGCTTCAGGTCGCGATGGATGATCTTTTTGCGATGCGCGGCCGAAAGGCCCGTCGCGATCTGCCAGCCCAGGCGCGCCACCTGCAGCGGCTCAAGCAGACCGAAGTGACGACGCAGCGACTCGCCTTCCAGAAATTCCATGATCAGAAACGGCATGCCGTCGGGAAACTGACCGTGGTCGTGGATGGCCACCATCGACGAATGGCGAATCAGGTTGGCGGCCAGCGCTTCGTTGAAGAAGCGCTTCACCAGATCGGGGCTCTTGCACCAGTCGGGATGCAGGACCTTGATGGCGACGCGACGCTGCAGCGTCTGGTGAACGGCTTCGTAGACCTCGCCCATGCCGCCGGTGCCAATGCGACGGACGATGCGATGGTTGCGAACGACTTGACCTTCTTGCAGAAGCGGCGGCATGCGTGCGAGTCGCCGCAGGATACAGGAACGCGGGGGCGATTCCCGGGCGGCGATGCGGCCATTTTGCCACAGACCCTGGGTGCTACGTCGGATCCAAGCTGACGCGCACCACGGCCACCGGTGTATCAACGCCGCGCACCGACAGCATAAAGCGCGGCCCGACGCGCAGGCCGGCGATGGCTTGCTCGGTGGGGCGCTTGCTTAGGGACTCGCCAAGCTCTGCCGGCAGCACGATGTCGCCGGGATGGGCTTCGCGCAGCAGGCGCAGACACAGTCCCAAGGTGGTGCCAAAGTAGTCGATCAGCCCGCTGCCTTGCGGCGTCACCAAGTGGGCCGGTCCGACATAAATGCCGATGCGCAGACCGACGCCGGCTGCTCCGCTTGACGACGTGCTGCGCAGCTCGGCGAAGGCTCGCTGCAGATCGACCGCGACCTGGGCTGCGGTGGCGGCATCGGCGAAGGCAGCCAGCAGCCCATCGCGTTCGCGCCGCACGACCGAGCCGACAAATTCGATCGGAGCCGCGCCTTCTTCTGCGGAAACAGCAGGTGTCAGGCGCGGTCGTTCGATGATCGATTTCAGAAGATCGAAGTGCTGTTCGCTGAAACGAAATGCGTCGGTGTC
The DNA here is from genome assembly GCA_041908565.1 of Polyangia bacterium. GTDB lineage: Bacteria > Myxococcota_A > Polyangia > Palsa-1104 > JAEUJZ01 > JAEUJZ01. The sequence goes on from JAYRFD010001146.1 coordinate 12,688, forward strand.
TCCGGCCGTCTGCTGCAGTTCAACCAGGCCGGCCAAGTCGGTGTGCAAAAGCGCCACGTGCGGCACCGCGAACAAGCGTCCCGACGGAAGCTGCTGACCTTTTGATCCGCTTACCAGCAGGTGGCGAAACAGCGGCTGCAGCGTCACGCTGTGCGCATCGCAAAGCGGCCGCGGCGGATCGGTTCGCAAGATGGCCAGGTGTCGCGGCCCGGTGCTTTCGTGCCTGATGTGCAGCGTGCCGCCCATCGCCACTTCGATCTGGGCGGGCTGGATCTCGTCGCCGACGACGGTCTGCGCCGTGTTCTGGCCCAAGGTGCTGACGTTCAAGCGCGCCTTCAGGCCACCACGCACGAACAGCTCATAATCACCGGGAGCCCGCGGCGCCTGCAGATCGCACGTGCCGGTCGGTGACAGCAGGATCTGCGCTTCGATGTGCGGCGTCTCGATCGGTCCCCCGACGGCAAAGGCCACGGCCTTGGTGGGCGCGTAGCGTTCGACCTGCGGGCGCAGCGCGCTGGCCACGGCGAAGCTGGCTTCGATTCGATCGTGCAGATGCGCGGGAATCGACAGATCGCAGCGCGGGCACAGCGCCGCTTCGGGCAGATCGCGCAGACCAGAAAAACGCGCCGCCGCTCGACGGCAGCTTGGGCAGATGACATCCCAGTGCAGGACAAACAGACCGTGTGCGCTGCCGGCCAGAAAGGCATCCAGAAGCGGACCACGCGCCACACCCCAGGCATCGGCCAAGGCCCAGGGATGCAGGCTGTCGTCGTCCAGATCGTCCAGACCTGCGACGTGTTCCAGCAAGCGATCCAATAGTGAAGAAGAAGACTCGGAGAGCGCGCCGCGCGCCGCGCTGGCTCCGGCAGTCAGCTTTTGTGCATCAAGCGCGGTAACCCGCCGCAGCAGCCCGCCGCCCCGCGACAGATCGGCTGCGATCTGCGACAGCGTCGACATCAGTCGTCGCATGCAGATCTCGCCGTACAGTCGCAGCAGCAGTCGAAGCGCCAAGCTGCGCGGCGCAAGGACCAGTTCGATGGCAAGGCGCGTCCCATGGTTCAGTGCCGAGAGCACAAAGTGCGTCTCGATGCAGCGCAGCGGCCCTCGCGGATACTCGCGACGCAGAACCAGCCGCTCGGAGGTCTGCCACTCGACCGGAAGCTCCCAGAACACCAACCCCCCCCACGCACGCTCGGAGAACATCTCGAAACGAGCAGCGCTATTGGGTTGGTTCACAAGAGGCCGGTACGTGAGTGGGACTTGACCGAGCGCGCGGTGCAGTCGCGATGTATCCGCGAGAGCCGACCACAGCGCCTGCGGTGCCGCTGTGTACTCAAGCTGCCGTTTGAGTCGGATGGGCTCCATCAACCAAGGTCTGCTCTTGCCCTAGTCCCCTAAGCCGATCCGTGAAGCGATCGACCTAGTTAGGCGCCTCTATTTTATCGCGAATTGAGCAGCGATCGGGGGCACAGATCTGCAAAAGATCCGCAAAAAAGACGTGCGATTTTGCAGGTTTGGCCGGGCTGACCTGTGTGTAGGTGCCGCAGACGTTGTGTTGCTTGTGCTGGATTTCCGGGCAGGCGCGTGCGTTGGTTGGGATGCGCGCGTGCGCTTTGGCGTCGATGCAAGCAGCCGGCGGTTCCGTTGAAGAGGGAAGAGATCAGGTGGCGCGATAGCGCAGCGAAGGCGTGGGCTCTTGGCCTTTGACGTCGTCGATGGTTTCACCTCGGCGCAGAACGTCGACGCTGCCATCGCAGCCGATCATCACAACGGCGGGACGCAGCTGACTGAACTGCATCCACTGCGTGACGTTGTACGCGCCGACCGGCTGGATCACGACCTGATGACCGGGGGAAAGCGGCGGCAGCGGCAGTCCGACGCGCAGCGTGTCGATGTTCATGCACAGCGGACCAAACAGAGACGTCTCTTCAATCGGTCCTGGCACCGGCTGGGCTGGCGTCACGCGATGGCGATACCAGTGCGCCGTGTACAGGATGTTAAGCCCCGCATCGAGCACCAAGCCGCGACTGCCCAGGCTGCTGCTGCCCGATCCCGATGTACTGGCCTGGGTCCGCCGCCCGACGACAGATGCGATCAGCGATCCGCTGTCATCGACCAAGTGGCGGCCGCTTTCCAACATCAGCTGCGGCCACTCTTCGATGCCGCCGCGTAGACGATCGCCCAGGGACTCGCTTAGCTCTTCGCACAGGGCGCTGGCAAAGGGCGTGATGTCAGGACCTTCGGCATCGCTGTCGGATTCGTTGAAGGTGCTGCTTAGCGCGTTGCTCGACGGGAAACCGCCGCCCAGGTTGATTGTCGACAGCCGGTATCCGCACAGCGACTCGGCGGCCAGGAACAGCTCGCACAGGCGCGCGGTGGCTTCTCGATAGGCCTTGGGTTCGTGGATGTAAGTGCCCAAGTGGCAGTGCAGGCCGGCCAAGCGCAGGCGACCGTTGACGGCGATGCGCAGGATGGCGTCCAGCACTTCGCCCGAATCCAAGCTGAAGCCGAAGCGTTCCCACGCGGCGCCTGATAGCGTCGGCACCTGCATGTTGACGCGCAGACCGATGGCAAGCGGCGTTGCGCGATCGCGCACCAGTTCTTCGATCAGGTTCAGCTCGTCAAAGTGGTCGACTTGGATGAACGCTCCGTCGGAAATTGCCTGCGAAAGCCAGGCCCTTGGCTTGTGTGCGCCGTTGCAGACGATGCGCGATCCGGGCAGCCCCAAGCGCCGCGCCATGGCGTATTCCAAGTCGGACACCACCTCGGCATCCCAGCCCTCTTGGTGCAGCACGCCGCAGATTGCGTCCAGGTAGTTGGTCTTGTACGACCAGCCAAAGCGCATGCGTGGATAGCGACTGGCAAACGCCTGACGAAACGCGCGGGCTCGGTTGCGCAGGCGGCGTTCGCTGAAGACAAACAGCGGAGATCCAAAGCGCGCCACCAGATCGGCGATCCGAATGCCATCGATCGATTCGATGAAGCGATGCTGCACTCCGTCGCTGGGCAGGCGGTTTCCGACCGCCATGTGGTGGCGAACGATCTGCGGCGCTTGATAGGGCAAGCGAGCCGCAGCCACGCCGGCCAAGGACAGTGGATGCAGCTCATCCGGCTGCGGCAGCAGATCCAGCGGACTGCCGGGCAGCGTGTCGCGTTCCTGGCGCCGCTGCGATCGCGCGGCTTCGTCGGCTTGTCGCAGGATGCCGTCCAGAATCGACGACAGCTGTACGTTCTGCGGCTGCAAGGCGGGATCGGTCGAGGCGGGGATGGCCTGGCCATCGGGGCTGCGCAGCGTGATCTCGCCGCGCTGCACCATCGCTTCATAAATGGGCAGCTCGCACGGCAGATCGATCGATCGCCGCAGCTGCAAGACACCGGCGCGATAGCTATCAAACGGCGCCACCGGCTGACCCATCGCCAAGCGAACCAGCGCCCACGGCAGGTTCTGCCCCGCCGCGGCCGCCAAGTGAATCCAGGCGGGAAAGCGCGGGTTGATCTCGATCAGATACAGATCGCTGCTGTCGCGGTGGCGCATCAGCTCTAGCTCAAGCGGTCCGGACCAGCACAGGCCGGACACCACGCGCTGGGCGGCACGAATCAGCTCGGGATCGTCGATGGTCAGCGCGCCCCAGGCCTTGCCGCGATCGTCCAGCTGCAGCTTCTTCATCGGCACCACGCCGACCAGCTGCCAGGCTTCGTCGGCCAAGGCGACGACATCGAATTCGGTGCCGGGGATGTATTCCTGCAGCACGACTGGATAGCCCCAGCGATTTGCGTGGTCGGCGACCGCGGCGGCCATGTGATCCAGGTTGTGGACGACGGTAGCGCCGTGCAGGTTGCCTTTGACGACGAAGGGCAGGCGCAGCTTGCTGCTTTTTTGATAGGCCTCGCCGACGCTCTTGACCGCGATCGAGCGTGGAACTTTCACCGACGACAGCGAGCTGACCACTTCCAGATCGGTCTTGGTGCGTCGGGAAAATGCGGCGGCGCTGGGCAGAAGAACGCGGATGCCCAGCTTGCGCAGCTCGGGAGCCAGCTGGATGTAGTGACTCAGCTCGGAATCCAGCGTCGGGATGATGACGTCCAGGCGTTCGCGCGCGTGGATGTAACGCAAGCGAGCCAGAAGGGCCGACGGCCCTTGCGCCGGATACGGAAGCAGATAGCTGGCGTCGAGCAGCTGACGATCGTAGCTGGCTGGCTCCATCGGATCGTAGGAAAGACCGACGATGCGCAGACGCTCGATCGCGCCAGGCGTCGACGCAGCAAGTCCGGATCCAACCTCGTCGCGACGCAGGGTCTGCACAACCGGCAAGCCCGGGGCCAGCGTTCCCACCACCGACAAGCCGGACACCGCAACACACAGCGCGCTCATGCCAGGTCCTCGTCGGTTTCGGAATCAGGCGCGGCGACCGCGCGAGATGGGTTGCTGCTGCTTGAGCTCGACGGGTCGCGTGGCAGTTCAAGCAGCCCAATA
>JAYRFD010001147.1:0-1800 GCA_041908565.1 Polyangia bacterium
CGATTTCGCCGACGCGCCGCTCCAGGTCCTCGGTGACGGCGCCGATGGCGCGCGAGGCCTCGCGGATGTGTTCCATGCCGTTGACGCTCTCGGTCAGAACCAGCGTTCCGCGTTCGGCATCCAAGCCGGCCTGTTCAGCCAAGCTGGCGGCCGTGATGGCGGTTTCGCGCACGCGCGAGATCGAGTGCTTCATCTCAAGCATGGCGTTTGCCGTCGAGGCCGTCGTGTCGCTAAGGGTGTCGGCGTGCTTGGCGATGTCAGCGGTGATGCTGGCGGCGCCCTGGATGCTCTCGTTGGTCAGCGACACCACGCGCTCGGCTTCTTCGACCGTCGACGTGCTTTCTTGCACGGTGTTGACCAAGCGCTGGGCAATGCCCGACACCTGGCGCATGTCATCGCGCGTCACTTCGACCTGCTTGATGATGGCGCCCATGGCCTGCACGATGTCGCGCGTCGACTGCAGCGCTTCGTCGACATCGCGGACTTCACTGCTGATGCCGCGCTGCAGCGAGCTCTTTGCTTCGCCCACATCGGTCGCCGTGCGTTCGACATTGCGAGCCGTCGAGTTGATGTGGCTGACGACGTGCGACAGCCGATCCGCTGCGGTGTCGAAGGCGCGGCCCACCGGTGACAGTTCTTCGGGAATCAGCTCGCCCACGCGGGCTTTCAAGTCACCGCCTTCGATGCGCTGCGCGACTTCCGCCAAGCGTTCCATCTTGCGACCGGTGCTGGCCAGCAGGAACAGCGCCACCACCAGATAACCACCCAGCGTCACACCGATGATGCTGAGCAAAAGAAGCAGACCGCTGCGCACTTCGGCGCCATGGTGAGAAAGCCCCACGCCCACCCAGATGTCGCCCGGCTCACCGCCGGTCAGCGATGGATGCAGCTGACGACGAGCCACCACGAAGTCCAGCCCCCACAGGCTGTGTACGGTGCCGGCAGTGAAGGCACCCAAGACACCTTTTTCGGCAAGCTGTTCGCGCAGCCGGGTCGATTCAGGACCGGCGCCGGTGCCGACGATCACTTGGTCACGCACATGCACCAACGAAAACAGGATCTGCGGGTCGCGGTCGATGACGGCGCTCAGCACGGCCTGCGTCGTCTTCTCTCCGCTCTGCTTGAGCGTGTCACCCAAGGGCTGCGAGTTGGCCAGCTCCGTCGCTGTTACGTCGGCGGTGGCCTGCGACAAGCGCCGCGTCATGTCGCGCTGCCAGTTGTTGCCCAGGATGGTCAGCGTCGCCAAGAGGGCAATCAGCACCCCCACCGGCGGCAGCAGGACTTTCATGCGGAAGTTCGTGTGCGGACCAAAGATCTGACTCACGGTCACCTATCCTTTGCCCAGGTCGTCTCGACGAGTGTGGCGATGCGGCACGCGGGGGCCGTGTGCATCGGCGAACTGCAGTGCTTCGGGGTAGCCCGCGTCGGCATGACGCAAGACCCCCATGGCTGGATCGCTGGTCAGGACGCGTTCCAAGCGGCGAGCGGCAGCATCGGTGCCATCGGCCACTACCACCATTCCAGCGTGCTGGCTGTAGCCGATGCCAACGCCTCCGCCGTGGTGCAGCGAAACCCACGTCGCACCGGCGGCGCAGTTGACCAGCGCGTTTAGGAACACCCAGTCACTGACGGCATCGCTGCCGTCGCGCATGGCTTCCGTCTCGCGGTTGGGCGATGCCACGGATCCAGAATCCAAGTGGTCGCGGCCGATGACGATGGGCGCCTTGACCTCGCCCCGCCGCACCATTTCGTTGAAGCGCAGACCGACGCGCGCCCGTTCGCCATAACCCAGCCAGCAGA
>JAYRFD010001148.1:0-8606 GCA_041908565.1 Polyangia bacterium
CGGGTTGGTGCCATGCGCCGAGTCGGGAATCAGGACCTTCTTGGGATGGCGCCCTTGGCTTTGGTGATACGCGCGCATCATCATCAAGCCGCATAGCTCGCCATGCGCACCGGCGGCGGGCTGCAGCGTCACGCGGGCAAAGCCCGAGATCTCGCGCAGGACCTCTTCCAGTCGATGCATCAGCTCAAGCGCGCCTTGCAGCGTCGACAGCGGCTGCGCCGGATGAACGCCCGCAAAGCCGGGCATGCGCGCGACCCGTTCGTTGACCTTGGGGTTGTACTTCATCGTGCACGAACCCAAGGGGTACATGCCGATGTCGATGGCGTAGTTCCAGCGCGACAGTCGCGTGAAGTGACGCGTCACATCGACCTCGCTGACCTCGGGCAGACCGGCGGGCTGCTGCCGCGACAGGTCGCCAAACAGCCGGGCGGGATCGACGGCGGGCACATCGCAGGGCGGCAGCGAAGCGCCCGATCGACCGGGAGCGCCCTGTTCGAAGATCGCCGGCTGATGGTGCAGCAGGTGGCGTGTGCCAATCGGGCCGTGGCCCGGCGACGCGGGGGCGGCGGGTTTTTCGGAAGCGGGGCTCTGCGTCATGGGCACACCTCGTCGATCGCGGTCGCCAGGCGATCGATGTCTTGCCGGCTATGGCGTTCGGTGACGGCGATCAAAAGCGTCTTGTCTGCGTCGGGGAAACCGGGCAGGCCATAGCTTGGCTGCGACAGCGGTACGCCGCCCAAGATGCCGCGCTGCCGCAGACCTTCGGCAACGACATCGGCCGATCCGCGCAAGCGCAGGGCGAATTCGTTGAAGGTGGGGCCGCTGACCGCAAGCTGACAGCCGCGTATCGCCGACAAGCGCGACTTGGCGTATTCCGCTTTGGCTAGGTTCAGCCGAGCAAGCTCGACGAAGCCGCGGCGTCCCAGCAAGGACAGGTGAATGGTGAAGGCCAGCGCGATCAGGCCCTGGTTGGTGCAGATGTTCGACGTCGCCTTTTCGCGACGGATGTGCTGTTCACGCGTCGACAGCGTCAGCACGTAACCGCGTCGTCCGTCCTGATCGACGGTCTCGCCGATCAAGCGGCCGGGCATCTGGCGAACGAAGTCGGCGCGCGCCGCAAACAGCCCGACGCCAGGACCGCCCAGCGACGGTGGGATCGCCAGGCCAATGCCTTCACCGCAGACGATGTCGGCGCCCAGCGATCCGGGCGAGGCCAGCACGCCCATGGCCAGCGGCTCGGTGCAGACAACCACCAGCAGGGCGCCGGCGGCATGGACGCTTTGCGCCAGGCTGCGCACGTCTTCGATGACACCCAGGTAGTTCGGCGTCTGTACGACGACGCAAGCGACGGTGCCGCTGCGATCGGAAAGCGCGCGCGACAGAGCCGCAGCGTCGACTCGGCCATCGGGACCCAGGGCGACCGTACCCAGCTGCGTATCCAGCTTGCCTGGTTCACACAGGCCGGACAGATAGCAGCGCACGGTGTCGGCGTAGTGCGGATGCAGCGCGCCACACAACAGCGAGCCATCGCGACCGGTCACGCGCCGCGCCATCAGCACGGCTTCCGCCAAAGCCGATGCTCCGTCGTACATGCTGGCGTTGCTGATGTACGGGGCGACCGGGCCACCTGCCGGCGGACCGAACAGCTCGGACACCAGGGTCTGGTATTCGAAGACGGCCTGCAGGGTGCCTTGCGCGACTTCCGGCTGGTATGGCGTATAGGCCGTGTACCACTCGGAACGGCACAGCAACATGTCGACGGCCGTCGGAATGTGGTGCGGCACCAGGCCGGCGCCCAAGAACGACAGCGCGGCGCCTTCGCGGGACGTGGCCCCGACGGAAGGAACGCTGCGCGCACCCAGATCACCCAGGTGTCCAAGCAGCGTGGCTTCGTCCAGCGCGGGAATGGCAAGCGGCTGACCGTGTCGCAGCGCCGCCGGGATGTGTGCAAACAGAGCATCGACCGACGGGGCACCAATGACCCGCAGCATGCGATCGATGTCTGCTTCCGTGTGAGGTATGTATCGCATCAAGATCGCCCTATGGGACGGCCCATGAAGCACACGCGGCTTCTTGGCTCGTCGGGGAAGTGGTTCGGGCAAAGGGCGCCGACATCGACGTGGCCCAGGACGTTGATTCGGTCGGGCGGCCCTCGTCGATGTGGCAGGGATTAGTGCGCGTTGTCCTTCAGCTCTGCTTCGTACTGCGCGCTGGTCATCAGCTGATCGACCTCGGCGGGACTGCTCATCTCAAGCTCGACGATCCAGCCTTCGTCGTAGCAGTCTTCGTTCAGCATCTCGGGGCTGTCGCCGACCGGCATGTTCACCTTGACGACTGTGCCCGAGACTGGCGCGTAAATGTCAGAGACCGCCTTGACCGACTCGACGGTGGCAAGCTGGTGACCGCGTGCGAACTTTTCGCCTTCTTTGGGCAGATCGATCAGCGTGATATCGCCCAGCTGTTCAACGGCGTACGCGGTGATGCCCACCGTCGCGATCTTGCCGTTGATGCGCACCCACTCATGGTCGTTGGTGTAGCGGAGGTCGTTGGGGTAGTCCTTGGACATGTATGTTCTCTTTTCGTTTCCGAGCTAGACGGCGCTGCGACGATAAAACGGGGACTTCACGACGTGTGCCGCGATGCGCTTGCCGCGGCAGTCGACAAACAGAGTCTGACCGACTTCCGACTGAGCGATCGGCACATAGCCCAGGCCGATGTTCTTACCGACGGTTGGACCCAAGCTGCCCGATGTGACGGTGCCAATCGGATCGCCGCCTTCGGCTTGGGCATAGATGCTGTATCCGTGTCGCCCGGTGCCTTTGCCTTCCATGACGAAGGCCACCAGCTTGCGCGAAAGACCTGCCGCTTTCTTTTCTTCCAGCGCCGGGCGGCCGATGAAGTCGTGGTCCAGCTTGACCACCCAGCCCAGGCCGGCTTCATACGGCGTCGTCGTCTGGTCGATGTCGTTGCCGTACAGCGACAGGCAGGCTTCCAGGCGCAGGGTGTCGCGGGCGCCCAGGCCGCAGGGCTTGACGCCAAAGTCGCCACCCGCTGCCAGAAGCGCGTCCCAGATGCGGGGCGCTTCGCTGGCCGGACAGAACAGCTCGAAGCCGTCTTCGCCGGTGTAGCCGGTGCGCGCTGCCCAGACGGTGACGCCCAGCAGCTGACCTGCTTTGAAGTGGAACGACTTCAGGCTGGAAAAGCCGGCCTCGTGCGCCAAGCGATCCAGCAGTGCGGCGGCGTGCGGTCCTTGCACCGCGATCAGGCCCGTCTCTGCCGATAGATCGCGCAGCACGCAGTCGCTTCGTCCGTCGGTGTGCTGGCGGAACCAGGCGATGTCTTTGTCGATGTTCGACGCGTTGATGACGATGACGATGCGGTCTTGCCGGTCGCGATAGACGATGCAGTCATCGACGATGCCGCCGTCGGGATAACAGACCGCGGTGTAGCGGGCTTGACCATCGACCAGCTTGCGCACGTCATTGGTGACCAGCCGTTCGACGGCAGCCAGGGCACCGGGGCCGACGAACTCGACCTCGCCCATGTGGCAGACATCGAACAGACCGACGCCGGTGCGCACGGCTTTGTGCTCTTCGAGAATCGACGAGTACTGCACGGGCATGGCCCAGCCGCCGAAGTCGATGATGCGCGCGCCCAAGGCAACGTGACGGTCGTAAAGAGGGGTTCGTTTGGGAGCGGGCTTGCCCGCTGGGTCAGAAGGCTCAGATGGAGCGTGGCTCATTGGCGCCGGGCATTACACCGGAAAAGCCTTGAATTGTCAGCCCCTTGCAATATGTTGCCCAGCCTGTTGCGCCCCTTGGGCGCAGCCCCCGCACCGGCGATTTGCGTCGGCGCTTTATTCATTCAAGGAGACTGACATGCAAACATCCTCGCTTCCTCGTCGTTTGACTCTTTCGTCGCTGCTGGTGGCGCCCCTTGCCCTGTGCCTTTCGACCGTTGGCTGTGGCGAGCCGGCTGAAGAAGAAATGGCACCGCCGGTGGCCGCCGATCAGCTGGAAGGCAACGATGCGCCGCTGGCCTCGATCCAGGCCCTGAAGGCCGACTTCCCCGGCGATGCCAACATCGCGTTTGAAGGCAAGGCCGACGTGGTCCTGCCGACGAAGTTCGACATCCTGAACCTGCAGGCGCCGGTGCGCAACCAGTCGCGCCGCGGCGTGTGTTCGATCTTTTCGACGATGGGCCTGGTTGAGTCGCTGTACAAGAAGGCGGGCCTGGCCACCCCCGACTTTTCCGAGCAGTACCTGCAGTGGTCGGTCAAGGCGCAGGTCAAGGCGTTCACGACCAGCGAAGGATCCTCGGACAACTACAACCTGCAGGCGGTCGTTCGCCACGGCGTGCCCGTCGAGTCGGCTTGGCCGTACAACCCGAACCCCTGGACCACCGCCGACGATCCGGCCTGCACCGGCGAGTCGCAGCCGACCAAGTGCTGGACGCAGGGCGAGCCGCCGGCCGCCGCGATGATGGCGCCCAAGTACAAGCTGCCGGCTTCGCGCTGGGTGTCGACGAGCTCGATCAAGAACGTCATCTATGAAAAGAAGGCGGGCGTGGTCGTTGGCCTGGACTTCTTCTATCAGGCGTGGAACCACCGCCTGTCGACGCTGCCGGTCAGCTCGACGTATTTCAGCAAGGGCTACGTCCTGTACCCGAACAGCACCGACCAGACCGAAAGCTACAAGAAGCCAGCGGGGCACTCGGTGCAGATGGTCGGCTGGGATGACACGCTGGAAATCCAGACCGTCGACAAGGACGGCAAGCCGGTGGTCGACAGCATGGGCAAGCCGGTCAAGGAAAAGGGCTTCTTCTTGTTCAAGAACAGCTGGGGGACCGATCGCTTCGGCAACACCCACAGCAAGCAGCCCGGCTACGGCTGGATTTCGTATCGCTACATCCGCGAGTTCGGCTCGGGCAACACCGCCGATCCGCCGACGCGCATCACGCCGTAATCAGGCAGCAAGCAGCTGCACAGCCAGCTGAGTCAGAAGAAGAAGTCCACGACAGGCCGGGGGGCCTTTCGTGGGCGAGTCCGGGGGGATTACTTGCAGCTACCGCGGTCGAAGATCTTGCAGACGCCGCCGATGCAGGTGTACGGGTTGGCGCACAGGCCGTCGCTGGTTGCGCAGGCCTGGCCCTCCGTCGGCAGCTTGGTGCAGACGCCGAAGGCCGCGGACGATGACGTGCGGCAGTAGGCATCCGGCGTGCAGATGGTCTCGCTGTCGAACGAGATGCCGCAGGCTTCGTTGACGGTGGCGACGGTCAGCGGGTACTTTTCGCAGGTGAACGACGAGCCGCTGCAGTACTGAATCTGGTGGAAGCTGCAGTCGTTCTGGTCGTTGCACGCGGCGCCCTGCTGCGGGTTCTGGCAGGTGCCGACCATGCAGGCCAGCGTCGGCTTGCAGCGATCGCCAGAGCTGCAGTTTTCGCCCGCGGTCCGGAACGGCTGGCAGATGTCACCCACGCACTGCAGGCCGTCTTCGCAGATCTTCAGCGTGGCGCAGGACTCACCGGCTTTGGGCAGCGTGGTGCAGGTGCCGCACTGCGATGCCACCGTCGACGAAAGGCACTGCCCGCCATCACACTGGTAGCGATCGCCGCAGGGTGACCCCGCCGTGCGCTTGCCCGCCGGTCGGCACTCTGTCGGCATCACGCCCAGCAGGAAGTCGTCGCACGACTCTGCCGTGATGGCGCGCGAGCAGGCCAAGGCGGCCTCTTGCGTCCAGCCGGTGTCTGGCGACTTGGTGTTTAGCTGGCAGCGCTGTACGCGCGTCGATCGGCAGGTCTCGAAGCTCGACGCATAAATCGTCGACCAAAAGTTCGAACAGCCGACCTGCCGCGTGCAGTACGCCGTCGCGTACTCTTCGCAGCCTTGGTTTGAACCGCAGCCAACCGCGGTGGTGGACAGGATGCCGATACAGAAGGCCAGTAGTGAACGGCCGAAGCGCTGCATGCCTTCCCCCCTGGGCAGTGCCCTCTACAAAGTAGATTCCGTCGAGGATATCACGCGGATCTTCCGTAAAGTCAGCTCGTCCATTTCGCGTCGCCTTCCAGCGGCTTAGGGAAAGGGCCGGGTCGTTCGCTGGGTCTGCTGAGGCGCGTTTTTTCGGCGTCTGTGCAGCCGTCGTTGCATCCAGAGTCGCCACGGCGTTCGGCCCCGTTTCGACATCGAGTCGCGCGTCTTTCCGTGACCGCAGCGCTGGCGTGGGCCCGTCGAGGTCCGTCCCCCACGCGTTGTTGTGCGCGCGGTAAGATGGGGGTCCGTGCGCGGGCCCGATGCAGAACGCAGGGCCCGACCCGGGGTCGGCTCGTCCACTGCGAGCAGGCCAAGCAGCTTGCACAACAGGGGGGGAGCTTGATGTCACTTCGCACACCGCAGTTCTGGGTTGCACGCGGGCGTCACACACGCCGTTTCGCGCTGCGGGCGCTGGGCCTGCCGTTGTCCGTGTCGTTGTCCTTGGCCGCAGGCTGCGGCAGTCCCGATGCATCGGGCGGCACACCGCAGACACCGGGGACTCAGCCCAGCATCGGCATGACCTATACCGGCGACGGCACGTACTACGGCGCGACGGGTGGAGGAGCCTGTTCGTACGATCCCTCGCCGCAGAACTTGATGGTGGCGGCGATGAACAACCCGCAGTGGCAGAACAGCTCTGTCTGCGGCATGTGCGTCGAAGTCACCGGCCCCAAGGGCGATGCCAACAAGATCGTCGTGCGCATCGTCGATCTATGTCCCGAGTGCAAGACCGGCGACCTGGATCTAAGCCAAGAGGCCTTCGCCAAGATCGCCGATATCTCTGCCGGGCGCGTCAAGATCAGCTGGCAACCCGTCGCCTGTTCGGTCAGCGGCCCGGTTTCCTACAAGTACAAGGACGGCACATCGCAGTGGTGGATGGGCGTGCAGGTTCGCAACAGCCGCCTGCCCGTCAGCAAGGTAGAGCTGATCGAAGGCGGCTCGCCCGTCGCGCTAAAGGCCGAAAGCTATGGCTATTACACGCTTAGCTCTCCCAGTGGGCGACCGGGGCCGTATTCGTTCCGCCTGACCTCGATCAACAACGTGCAGATCACCGAACCGAGCGTTGTCTTGTCGCCCAGCACGCCGGTGCAAGGCACGCAGCAGTTTCCGTAGAGGCCCCCTGGCCGCCGCTACATGTCCGCCGGCGTCATATCGGACTTGTCGGCTTGGTCGGGCGGCGTCGCAAAGTCCAGCGTGGACGACGCCAGATCGAACGTGAACGAACAGGCCTCGGTGCTGCCTTTGATGTGGCAGACCGAGTCGCTGCGGCACTCGTATTCCGGCGGACAGCTGGGGTTTTTGACATCGCAGCGATAGCTGCACGTCGGCAGCGCGGGGTTAAAGCAGCGCACGAAGGCCAGCACCGCACCCACCGCCGAAAGCGACAGCGCGCTTCGCACCAGCCACGATCGAGACGTTCCCGGACGCAGAGTCATCTAAAAGCTCCCCGCTAGCACGGCCGGCTGCCGGCTGGGTGATGGGGTCAGGGGCAGGCGGCTTTCCGTCGCTGCGGGCACCCACGCCAGGCTGGGCTTGTTCGCGGCGCGCGCCTGTCCACGCTTGGCCATCATGCGAAAGTCCAGGATGAACAGCACCACGCTGGCCACCGTCGCCACGCCGGCCGCCGACAGCAGGGCAATGCTGACCGTGTTGTAGCTCTGCCCTTCGGACATCAGCGTGGCATACGCTTCGGCCTGGTTGGCGTCGTAAAGCGGCGGAGCATTGCCGATCAGCAGCGTGGTTCGTCGGCGAAGCTCGTCGGCGCGGTTCTGCGCGCCCAGACCGACAATGGCGCCCGCTGTGCCCAGCGCCACGGCCGCTGCGGTGCCCACCCACGCTGCAGTGCGCAGGGCCGTCGGCTTTTCCCCAACCGGCGGAGTAATCGTCGGTGGCGCTTCCGGCTTGGAATCGGCCTTTGCGTCGGTTTTTGCATCGGTTTTCGCATCGGGTGCCGTCGGCACTTGCCCGGTCGGCGTTGTCCCCGCCGCGCCCGGCTGCCCCGCTGTGCCCGGCTGCCCCGCTTGGCCGGCTGCATCCGGTGCCGGAGCCTGGCCCGCTGCAGGTGGCGTGCCCCCCGTCCCCGAAGGTGGCGCCTGTCCGGCTGCGCCCGTCGGGGGAACCAGCGCTTCTTCCAAGGCCTTGATGCGCTTTTCCACTTCCGGGCGCTCGCTGGCGGTCGGCTGTTCACGCAGGTACGCCCGATACGCATCCAGCGCCTTCTGTGGTTCGCCGGCTCGCTGCCAGCTTTCTCCGATGCTGAACAGCAGGGCCGAGTCCTTCGTGATCGCGTGGGCCGCCGCGTACTGCTGTGCGGCGCGCTTAAAGTCGCCTTTTTGAAAGGCCTCTTGCGCGGCGTCGAAGTACTGGCCTGCCGCTGCATAGTCTTGGGCCTGCGCCGACGGCAGGGCGACCGCCGACAGGCTGGCGCAAAGCACCCAGCGAGCCAGCCACAAAAGCCCCGCGCCGCGCTGCGCCTTTGCATTGCGCCATCGCCGGGCCGTTGTGTGCGCTGCCTGGCTGCCCCGTGGACCTGGCCCGGGGCGCGACACAGGCGTCGCGGCGGGGCCCTCGCCGTGAC
>JAYRFD010001149.1:0-5190 GCA_041908565.1 Polyangia bacterium
ATGCGAATGTCCCAGGATCATCGGCCCCCACGACCCGACGTAATCGACATAGCGATTTCCGTCGCTGTCGTACAGATAGGCGCCCTGGGCTCGCGCCATGAACACGGGCTCGCCGCCCACGCCGCGAAACGCACGGACCGGCGAATTGACGCCCCCTGGAATCACTGCGCGAGCCCGCGCGAACAGTGCATGCGACCCGCTGTGTTGGCGGGCTTCAGACGAAGAAGACGGTGTGTCGTGCATGCCCTTTTGTGCCACGAAACCGAGGCACAGCGGAAGGGAGACGCGACGCCTTTCGTGGTAGCATGCCGCACATGACGAGCACGAAAGATCCGTTCTCTGCCTATGCGACGCTGGACACGGCTCACGGACCCGTGGGCTACTACCGCTTGGATGCGCTGCGCGCGCACAGTCCGCAGCTAGAAACGCTGCCGTATTCCATCCGCGTGCTGCTGGAGTCCTTGCTGCGCAACTGCGATGGCTTTGCGGTCACCGAAGAAGACGTGCGCCGGCTGTGCGCCTGGAATGCGCCTGCACCCGCCGAGGTCGAGCTGCCCTTTATGCCCTCGCGCGTGATCCTGCAGGACTTCACGGGCGTGCCGGTGCTGGTGGACATCGCGGCGATGCGTGCCGCGGTGGCGCGTCTGGGCGGCGATCCCAAGCGCATCAACCCGCTGGTTCCCGTCGATCTGGTGATTGATCACTCCGTGCAGGTCGATCACGCGGGCTCTGCCGATTCGCTGCTGCGCAACGTGCGCATCGAATTCGATCGCAACCGCGAGCGCTACACCTTCCTGCGCTGGGGCCAGAATGCGGTGCGCAACTTCCGCGCTGTGCCGCCCGCGTCGGGCATCGTGCATCAGGTCAACTTGGAATTTCTGGCCCGCGGCGTCATGACCAAGCCGGGGCCGCACGGCCACGCGGTGGCGTATCCCGATACTGTCGTTGGGACCGACTCGCACACGACGATGATCAACGGCCTGGGCGTCGTTGGTTGGGGCGTCGGTGGCATTGAAGCGGAAGCCGTCATGCTGGGGCAGCCGCTGTTCATGCTGACGCCGCAGGTTATCGGCTGCCGTCTGCGTGGCCGCGTGCGCGAAGGCGTCACCGCGACGGATCTGGTGCTGACTCTGACGCAGCTTCTGCGAAAGAAGGGCGTCGTCGACAAGTTCGTCGAGTTCTGCGGTCCTGGCATGGCGACTCTGTCGCTGGCCGATCGCGCGACGATTGCCAACATGGCGCCGGAATACGGCGCGACCATCGGCTTCTTCCCCGTCGATCACGCGACCATCGATTACCTGCGCGCGACCGGTCGTCCCGCCGAGACCATCGACTTGGTTGAACGCTATTACAAAGCGCAGGGGCTGTTCCGCACCGATGCGGCGCCCGAGCCGACGTTCACCGACATGGTCGAACTGGACCTGGCCACCGTCGAGCCAAGTCTGGCCGGCCCCAAGCGACCGCAGGATCGCCTGGCGCTTTCCAACGTGAAGAGCGCCTTCCGCAAAGCGCTGACCGCATCGGTCAAAGACCAGGGCTTCGCGCTTTCTGCCGGCGACCTGGAAAAGAAGGCGACCGTCGCGCTGGAAGGCAGCAAAGCGACCGCGGATCTGCACCACGGCGCCGTCATCATCGCCGCCATCACAAGCTGCACAAACACATCGAACCCGTCGGTGCTGGTGGCGGCTGGCTTGGTCGCCAAGAAGGCCGTGGAAAAGGGCCTGCACGTCGCGCCGTACGTCAAGACTAGCTTGGCTCCGGGCAGCAAGGTGGTAACGGAATACCTGACGCGCGCCGGGCTTCTGCCGTACCTGGAAAAGCTGGGCTTCTACGTCGTCGGCTATGGCTGCACGACCTGCATCGGCAACAGCGGCCCGGTGTCGGAAGCGATCGACAAGGGCGTCGCGCAAAGCGGTGTCGTCGCCGCCGCCGTGCTGTCGGGCAACCGCAACTTTGAAGGCCGCATCCACCCGCAGGTCAAGGCCAACTACTTGGCCTCGCCGCCGCTGGTCGTTGCCTACGCCCTGGCTGGCACCGTCGACAAAGACCTGACGAACGAGCCGATCGGCAGCGGCCAAGACGGTCAGCCGGTGTTCCTGCGCGACATCTGGCCGACGCACGCCGAAGTGCAAGACGTGCTGTCGACCTGCATCACGCCCGAGATGTTCCAGACCACCTACGCCACCGTCTTTGACGGCCCGCCCGAGTGGCAGCAGGTGGCCGGTGCAGCGTCATCCGAGCTGTACAGCTTCGACGAGCGGTCGACGTACATCCAAGAGCCGCCGTTCTTCACGCACATGGGCCTTACGCCCGATTCCATCAAGCCCATTTCCGACGCGCGGGTGCTGGCGCTGCTTGGCGACTCCGTCACGACCGATCACATCTCGCCGGCGGGCGACATCCCAACGGCAGGTCCCGCCGGCGAGTACCTGCGTGCGCACGGCGTCAGCAAGGTCGACTTCAACAGCTTCGGCGCTCGTCGCGGGAACGACCGCGTCATGGTGCGCGGCACCTTCGCCAACATTCGCCTGAAGAACCTGCTGGTCCCCGGCGTCGAGGGCGGCGTCACGGTTCACATGCCCAGCGGCGATCGTCTGAGCATCTTCGACGCGGCTGAGCGCTACAAGCGCGAGGGCACACCGCTTGTCATCCTGGCCGGCAAAGAGTACGGCACCGGTAGCTCTCGCGACTGGGCGGCCAAGGGCACGCTGCTTTTGGGCGTGCGCGCCGTCATCGCCGAGAGCTTCGAGCGCATCCACCGCGCCAACTTGGTCGGCATGGGCGTGCTGCCGCTGGTCTTCGAAGCCGGCCAGAACGCAGAAAAGCTGGGCCTGACCGGGCGCGAGCGCTTCAGCATCCGCCTGCCCGCCGACCCGCAGCCGCGCCAGACCGTGTCCGTCGATGTCGAGCGCGAAGACGGCAGCCGCTTTTCGTTCAACGTGCGGTCCCGCCTGGATACTCCGATCGACGTTCGTTACTAACAGAACGGCGGCATCTTACAGACCGTTCTGCGCGACCTCATCGCCCGCCCCGCGCACTAACGCAGGCCTGCCGCCCCCGGCTCGACGACCGAGGGTACGGCGTTTGCCGCGACCTCCAAAAATCCTGACTACGCGAGAGCCGCGGCCACGGCATCGAAGCTGGCGCGCAGCGCGTCGTCCAGCTTGTCGGCATCGCTGCCACCGGCTTGCGCGATGTCGGGACGGCCGCCGCCTTTGCCCCCGACCTTGGCGGCCAGCACGCCGACCAGCTTGCCGGCGTGCAGCTTGCCGCCCCCGGCCAGCGTCTTTTCCAGCGCGACGACCAGAGCCGCCTTGCCATCGATGACGGTGCCGATGGCGACGACGCCGCCGTTCTTTTGGCAAAGCTCTTCGGCGACTTCACGCAGGGCCTTGGCATCGGCGCCTTGCACGTGACGAGCGCTGACTTTGACGCCGCCGATCTCGCGATCCTCGGTGAACAGGCCGCTGCCACCCGCCGTCGCGAGCCGCTTCTGCAGCGCCTGCAGTTCTTTTTCACGCGTCTTCAGATCGTCCAGCAGCTTGCCGACGCGCTCGGCTACTTCCAGCGGACCGCTGCGCAGTGCCTCGGCCGCTCGCGCAAGCTCGTCTTGCTGGCGGGTCACCAGCTCTTCCGCGCCATCGCCCGACAGCGCTTCGATGCGGCGGACGCCCTTGGCAATGCCGGTCTCGGAAACGATCTTGAACAGGCCGATGTCGCCGCTGCGCTGCACGTGGGTGCCACCGCACAGCTCCAGCGAGGGGCCGATGTGCAACATGCGCACGCGGTCGCCGTACTTTTCGCCGAACAGCGCCATGGCTCCGCGTCGCTGCGCTTCGTCGAAGCTGGTCTCTTCATCGCTGGCCGCGCTGTTGTCGCGGATGGCGGCGTTGACGATCCGCTCGACGCGACGTAGCTCTTCCGGCGACAGGGGCTGGAAGTGCGAAAAGTCGAAGGTCAGCTTGTCGGGACCGACGTAGCTGCCCTTCTGCGTGACGTGCTCGCCCAGGACGGTACGCAGCGCGTGATGCAGAAGATGGGTGGCGCTGTGGTTTCGGCGCGTGCGGTTGCGACGGGTGGCATCGACCTCCAGAGAGACCTCGTCTCCGACGGAGATGCGACCGGACTTCATGCGCGCGCGATGGACGATCAGGTCGGACAGCGGCTTTTGCGTGTCGGTGACTTCCAGATCTCCCGAGCTGCCGATGCGAATGCGACCGGTGTCGCCGACCTGGCCGCCGGATCGGCCATAAAACGGCGTGCTGTCGACGATGACTTCCAGATCTTCAGGCTGACCCGGCCCGGCTTCGACGCTGGCTGTGCTTTCACCAGCGACGAACAACGCCAGCACGCGGCCTTCGCCTGCTTCGCCCGTCTTGTGGTCATAGCCCAGAAACGTCGTCGGTCCGTGCGCTGACCGAACCGCGTGATAGGCCGAAGCGACGGCCGTGTCTCCAGATCCGCTGAACTTGCTGCGCTCGCGCTGCTTCTTCATTTCGGCATGGAAACCGGATTCGTCGACGGAAAAGCCCTGTTCGCGTCCGATGACCTGGGTCAGATCCAGCGGGAAGCCAAAGGTGTCGTGCAGCTGAAACGCGACGGAGCCCGGCAGCACGCGTCCGCCGTCGGTTCCGGTCTGCCAGTCGCTGGTCTCTTCGATGATGCGCAGGCCGCGGTGGATGGTGGCGCGGAAGCCTTCGTCCTCGGCGCGGACCGCTTTGTCGATCAGGCTGCGGGCCTTGCCAAGCTCGGGATACACGGGGCTCAGCATGTCGCAGACCTGGGCGCACAGCGTCGCGAAGAAGCCAGCCGGCAGATCCAAGCGCACGGCGAAACGGATGGCGCGGCGCATGATGCTGCGCAGCACGTAACCGCGACCCAGGTTCGACGGCAGCACGCCATCGGCAATCAGGTTGGCGGAGGCGCGGCTGTGATCGGCCAGCACGCGCATCGCGACATCGGTTTCGTTCATGCTGCGCGTGTACGGCTTGCCAATGGCCTGGGCCACCGTCTGCAGAAGCGGCATGAACAGGTCGGTGTCGTAGTTGCTGAAGTGGCCGTTTTGCAGGCCGCCGAGCACGGCGCAGACGCGCTCCAGACCGGCGCCGGTGTCAATCGACGGAGCCGGCAGGTGCACAAGCGGTCCGTCTTTTTCGCGGCGCTCGAACTGCATGAACACCAGGTTCCAGA
>JAYRFD010001150.1:0-2396 GCA_041908565.1 Polyangia bacterium
AATGTCGGCCAGAAGGCGCTCAACTTCGACCAGGCCGCTCTGCGTGCGATGCGGCAGATCGACCTGCGTGACGTCGCCGGTGATCACGGCTTTGCTGTCATAGCCCAGGCGAGTCAGGAACATCTTCATCTGTTCGCTGGTCGTGTTCTGCGCTTCGTCCAAGATCACAAAGCTGTCGTTCAGCGTGCGACCGCGCATGAAGGCCAGCGGCGCCACTTCGATCTGCCCGCGGTCGATCATGAGCTGCGCGCGCTCCATATCCAGAAGGTCGTTCAGCGCGTCGTACAGCGGTCGCAGATATGGATTGACCTTGTCCTGCATGGTGCCCGGCAGGAAGCCCAGCTTTTCGCCTGCCTCGACGGCGGGACGGCACAAGACGATGCGCTTGACCTGCTTTTCCAGCAGGTACTTCACGGCCATCGCCATCGCCAGATAGGTCTTACCAGTGCCAGCCGGGCCGATGCCAAACACGATGTCTTGGTTGCGCAGCGCATCCAGATAGCGCTGCTGCGCGACGCTCTTGGGCACGACGGGGCGACCACGATGGGCGATGACCACCGTGTCTTGCAGCACGTCGCGCACCGGGCTGTTCTTGTCGTGCTGCAGCATGACCAGCGCCCGCACGACCTCTTCCGATGACAGCGTTGTGCCGCTTTGGTGCAGCGCGCTTAGCTCTTGCAGCAGGCGATGGGCCCGCTCGACCGCGTCGGGAGAGCCAATGATCGTCAGCTCATCCCCCCGCGCGTGCAGCGACAGCCCCAGCTGACGTTCGATCAGCTTCAGGTGGACGTTGTTCTGGCCGTACAGGCTCTGCGCCAGGTTGTTGTCGCCGAAGCGGACCTGTTCACGACAGATGGAAGAAGACTTGGGCATGACGGTTTGCGACGGTTTGCAGAAGACAGCCTGCGCGAAAGGACCGCTCACTCTACAGCAATGCGCGGGGTCGGTATAGACGGTGACTTCACGGTGGCGGCTGGCTGCCCGCGTCGGCCAGTTCTTTCTAGCCCGGCGCAGACTTTCATCCGTGCCTAGCGGGCCGGGCGCGCGGCTTCGGCGATGAAGTAGCGGATGATCTCGTCGGATGCGGGCTTGCGGCGGGGCGTGTAGCCGACAGAAACGCGACCGCCCCAGCCGTAGAAGTTCCAGAAGTACACGCCGCGCAGGCGACTCGATCCGGTCCAGGCCTCGGCGAAGGCGGCATAGCAGCGGCGCTGGTCTTCCAGGTCGACGGGCTCGCTGGCGCCTTCCTTCCAGGGCCAGGCGGCGGCGCCACGCTGGCTTAGGTAGCCGACCTCGGTCAGAAGCAGCGGCTTGCCGATTTTGTCGGCGAAGGACTCAAGCTCGTCGCGCTTCTTGCGCCAGGCCGAAACCAGATCGTCCTGCTTGGCCGGCGACGGGTAGCCTTCGCGCGCCAAGGGAAAATAGGCACACATGCCAGCCAGGTCGACCAAGTCGTACAGGCCAACGTGCTGGAAGTGATCCCAGTTGCCGGAATACGTCAGAAGCCCGGAATAGCTGCGGCGCACGGCCGCGACCAAGTGGGCCCAGCGACCGTGGTAGGCCGGCACATCCAGCGTCGACTGCTCGCTGCCGACCGACAGCACGGCGACGTCTTCGGCGGCGGCCAAGCGGGCCAAGTGAACCATGCGCGCTTCATAGGACTGCCACCAGGCTTGCGGATTGTCGGGGGACAGCGTGCCGCGCCATTCTCGATCGCTGCGCGGGGCTTCCAGGCGAAGGATGGGAAACAGCATGACCTTCAGCCCCAGGGCGTGCGCTTCGCGGATCGTGCGCACGATGGCGGCATCCGGCGCCGTGAACCGAGGGTGGGCATAGATGCCGGTGCTGCTGCCGTGCTGCTGGTAATACGCGACGGTCAGCGCGACGTGCGTGGTTCCCAGATCGCGGATCTCGCGAAGAAGATCGGCATAGGACCACAGCGGATCTTCACAGAACAGACCCAGCGCCATGCCGCGCTGCAGCGGCGGTGGCGTGGCGGACGACGGCGTGGTGGCCGATGTAGTGACAGACGATGCAGCGCCGGGCTGCGCGTGCAGCCGCGACCGTTGTGAAAGGGCGGTCGCCACAAGTCCCAGGCCACCGGCCAGCACCCGTCGTCGCTGCATGGCCTACCGTGCCGGGCGCGCCGGACCTAACGGTCGCCCCAGGCGAATCAGGACGACCAAGGCGCTGCGCCCCAGGTACAGGATGTGCGCCGCCAGGTACGGCAGCAGAAACCACTCGATGTGGCCCAACAGCGCCGGGATGTAAAACCACGCCGGGTAGTGCAGCGTCAGCTTGCCCAGCCATTCCAGCACGCGTACGGGCAACAGGATCAGGCGCTTTGGCAGCGACGGCGGCGGGGCAGGGGACGCATCGCCGGCGGCGCGCAGCGC
>JAYRFD010001151.1:0-5246 GCA_041908565.1 Polyangia bacterium
CCGCTGTCGCTGCCACCGCTGTCGCTGCCACCGCTGTCGCTGCCACCACTGCTGCTGATCCAGCCGCTATCGAAGCTGCCGCTGATGTCCGTGCTGCTGTCGTGGGGATTGGTAGACGTAGGGTGCGGCTTGGCCTGAAACGTCTTGGCGTGGGCCTGCGCGATGAACACGTCGTAGTTGGGCTGGAACGCATACACCAGACCGCCGGCGATGGCGGCGGCTCCCAGGATGCTGGCGCCGTCCAAGGCGACGCTCAGCCCGACCGCTTGCGGGGTGGTGTCCCAGTTGGTGTTGACGTTCAAGCGCAGTCCGACCGTCGTGTCGCGCAGCCAGGCCACGTAGCTGTCGCGCAGCGGGGACTCGTCGCTCTTGCGCGCGATCAGGTAGACACCTACGCCCACCAGAATCACTTCCAGCGCCAGGAACAGGAACTTATGGCCGAGCGCCATCGCACGCAGTATGCGCAGAAGGCCAATGGTCAGAAGCACCAGGCCCGCCAGCCAGACAGCGCTGTACACGCGGCTTTGGTTGGCTTCGCTGCGAATCAGACCGGCGGCTCGCAGATCGTTTTCGATCGACGACTTCTGCGATCGCGCGACGGCCTGCGCTTCGGCTTTGATCGTCGCGGCTTCGACATCGGTGCCGTCTTTGGGGCGGATGGCTTCCAGGAACTGCCGCAGGATCGGATGTTCTGGCACGGTCGCGTCGGCGGAATAGACAAAGTGCTTGGCCACGCCCGGCACTGGCTTCAGCGCGCCGCAGGAATGGGCCATCGCAATCAGTGTCTCGGCCACGCCGGTAAGGCCGCGCTGCAGGTAGGCGACGGCATAGTACTGTTCCTGGACGGGGACCTGTCCGACGCGCAGCATGCTTACGCCGCCTGCGATGGCCTGTTCATCCAGGTGACGGCCATAGCTGCGGCGCAGGACGGACAGCAGGATCAAGCCGGCCACCGAAACGATCGTGTACAGAAACAGAAACTCAAAGCCGGACCGAATGTTGAACGGGTAGAAGTCCAATAGATCGGGCATGGCTTGCTCCAGATCTGCAGGCCCGAAGCGATGTGCCATCGGCTGCCTGCTTAGTAATGGGGTTAGCCGTGGCTGTGCTCAAGCTGATCGACATCGTGCACGGCGGCTTCCAGCAAGCGAGTCAACGTGGCCAGCGCCTGGGCCGGTGCTTCCTTGGTCTTCGCAAGAGGCGCCACGTCAATGCTGTACAGCTTGCCCGCCGCGGAAAGCACGTCTTCCAAGGGCTCGGGACAGGGGGCGCCGCGCAGCGAGAGCAGCGCATGCAGAGGCGCGCGCGCCTGCCGCAGTTTGCGCAGAATCGGCGACACTAGCTCGACGGGCTGGCCCAAGGTGTCGGTGACCACGCGGCGCAGTCGAATCTGCACCTCGCGTAGCTCTTGTTCGATGCGCAGGCGTCGATGGCGGTCCGAGATGCTCAGCTGCGAAAACGGATCGTCACCGTGCAAAAGGGCGTGGCTTTGGCGAATGCCGTCATAAAGCAGCGGGAAGACGTCAGCGGCTCGCGGGATCTCGGCGCTGGTCAGGATCATCGGCTCGACGCGGATGGCAAAGCGGGCCATGGCCAGCGGATTGGCGATGGCGTTCAAGCGCTCGGGCTCGGCGCTTTTGAGCACGATCATTAGCTCGATGTCGCTGTGGCCGGCTCGGAAGTCGCCGCGCACGGCGCTGCCAAACACCAGCAGCGCCACCAGATCACTGCCCAACGTTGTCACCAGCTGCTTTTCAAGTTCCTCCAGGCGTGGCACGACGCTTCCGGGCAGCATGCGAAGCAGTTCCTGTTTGGTCTTCTGACTCATGGACTCCTCGTGTGGATTCCGCCGCGTTTCAAAGCGGGAGGTCGGCGAAAAAAGCGCAAGATCGATTGGCGGCCAGGCGGCTTGAACACCCAGGTGTGTCCGCCGTCTTGGTGCTGCGCGCGCGCCAGATAGGGCAGGAAGCGCGGTGATGCGCCCTGTGTTTGCTCGGTGAAGCGAGCCTGCAGGGCCAGCTGATCCATGCGCGCCGGCACGGCCAGCGACGCGTGCGACTGCAGCCAGCGAGCCAGCGAAAGAGCATCGACCACCGTCGGCAAGCGCTGCGCAGGTGCGTGGCTGGCCAGGGCTTCGAGGGCCAGCGCATATAGATCGATGCGCTGGGCCTGCGAAGCAGATCGCGTGCGCCCCAGAAGCGCGATGGCTTCGTCCACGCGCTTGTGCAGAAGCACGCTGCGGCTGCGATGCAACGCCTGCGCGTCCCACGCTGCGTGCGACGTCTGCACGCCGGTTGCTCGCGCTGCATCCGCGGTTTCGTCGTCGTGTCGCAAAGACGAATCGGGCAAAAGCGGCTGGGTTAGAAGGGCCGCCAGCTGACCTTGCTGTGTCGCCAGCGCCGTCAGCGCCTGCAGCGCCGGCGAGTCGGCACGCACCGCTGCGGGACCATGGGCGGACGGCGCTGCGCCGGATCGTGCGACGTCGTCGGTTGGTGCTGCAAGGTCATGGCCGCTTTGCAGAATGCGCTGCGCCTTTGTGATCTCGACGGCTAGCTCGGCAAAGGGCGGATAGCGACCATCGCGTTCAAGGACGATGGGCACTGGGCCGCGGATACGAATTAGCTCGGCCAGAAGTTCGAATACGGCCGGCGGTGTTGCGTGGCAGTGCGTATCAACATAAAAGCCGTCCCGCCATGCTCCGCCTGCGATATGCACCATGGCTACGCGGTTAAGTGGATAGCTGTGCAAAAGAGCTCGCGGATCCTGGCCGCTGTTTGTGGCATTGGCGTACAGGTTGGCGATATCCAGCAAAAGCTCGCAGCCGGTGGCCTGAACGATCTCGTGGAAGAAGGTCCCTTCGTCCATTTCGTCGTCGGACCAGCGCAAGGTCCAGGCTGGGTTTTCCAGCAGCACCGGGATGTCTGGCAGGTGACGTCGGGCGCGCGCCAGGTTGCGGGCGACGACGGCGACCGCGGTGCGGTGCAGCGGAAGCTGGGTCAGGTGACCGATGTCTGTGCGCTGGCCGCGCGTGAACGCGACGTGTTCGCTAATCAGCGGAGAGCGCAAGCGGCGGGCAAGCTGGCCCAGCTTTCTTGCATGTTCGTCGTCGATGCCATCGGCGCTGCCCAAGGACAGCTTGATGCCGTGCGGCAGGACCGGCCAGATCTCGGCCAGGCCTTCCACTTCGCGCCGAACGGGGCCCGGCTTGAAGCACGACTCAGCGATGACCTCGACAAAGCCGACCCGGGGCGCTGCGGTCAAAAGGGGAGCCGCGAGCTCTCGTCGCCAGCCCAGCCCCACCCCCGCGGGGACGCTTGCTGTCGCTACCACAGCCACAATTTACCACGGCGGTTCTGGCGCTCGTCGGGCGATTGGCGACCGCGCGGGCATAAAAAAACCGCATGAAGCCAGAGCCTCATGCGGTCTTGTTTTGCGAGTCGTTACAGTACGAACTGCAGGCGACTACGTGGCCGAGCGCGTCGGATCCGCCTTGTCGGCGGGCGCAGCAGCCATCGCGCCTTCCGGCTTCACGGCCGGAGCAGGAGCGGCAGCGGCGGCCTTGGGCGCAGCGGCCTTCTTCGGCGCGGCCTTCTTCGGCGCGGCCTTCTTTGGCGCGGCCTTCTTCGGCGCGGCCTTCTTGGCGGCCTTCTTGGCGGCCTTCTTCGGCGCGGCCTTCTTGGCGGCCTTCTTCGGCGCGGCCTTCTTGCTCACCTTCTTGGCAGCGGCTTTCTTGGGCGCAGCCTTCTTGGCGGCCTTCTTGGGCGCAGCCTTCTTGGTGGCCTTCTTGGCAGCCTTCTTACCAGCGGCCTTCTTGCCAGCAGCCTTCTTGGTGGTCGCCTTCTTGGCGGCCGGTTTCTTGGTAGCGGACTTCTTGGTTGGAGTTGATTTCTTCATGGCAGTCTTTTTCATGAGCGGAGCCTATCGCTCCATGTGGTCTTGGGTCAAGACGCGTTGTGCAGCAATCAACACGTTTTTGTGTGTCTGCGTTTTGCTGCGCGGCTTTTCACGCAGCGCTGCGTGCTGCTGCAACAGATCGCACGCACGCACCAAAGAATGTGATTTTCCGACGGAGAACGCTGGCACAGCGCGCGCGTGAATCAGTTCGTTGTGTGCCGTGCAACGCGCTGCATGTGATCGCAGCGCAGTGCTGGGCAGATCGCGCGAGATCCTGTGCACGGCTGTGATCATGCGGCCTCCACCACTGCCGCTTGCAGCAGGCGATACGCTTCTGCTGGGCTGCGGCGGCTCTGCAGCTCGACCACATAGCGACCGACGCGCAGCGAGCCAAGCTGCACCGACAAGATGGCCGGCGCGATCACGCTGATCACGGCATCCGCAGCGGGTGGAATGTCCGTGATGCGAACCGAGATGCGACCTGCGCTGTCGACCTTGACGCTGTCGATGTGGAAGGTCCAGCCCGGCGTCGGCATCTCGCGCTCGCCGCGCAGGACGAACTGCGTGGGCGAAGTAGGCAGCGCAATCAGTTCCAGTTTGGAAACCGGCGCATCCAGCAGAGCCAGGCGCGTGGCGTGCGCGCTGGACTGCGTGCGCGGTGGCACGTCTTGGCCGACATCCTGATCCAGCCGGATCTCAACGAACAGATCGCGCTGACCCATGATGCCGCCGAACTGACCGAAGATGCGGTGCACCACAAAGTCGGCGCGCATGTCGGCGCCGCCTTCGCAGGCGCGCTGCGCGGCATCTGCAAGCGCTGCGCTGAGCGATCCTTCAGGCGAATGACCCAGAACGATGCTGCGATCGATGGGATTCTGCGGCGGCTGGTTAGCGACGGGCGAAGAGCCATGCTGCGGCGGCTTTTGGTTCATGCGTCTGTGCTCCTGTCTTGCCGGATCTGCGTGGTCGGTTGAGCCCGGACTAGGCCCTGCGATCAAGCGACCTAATGAGTCGCAGTTAGTGTAACGAAATTCTCGATCCGAAAGTGCAAGGAACAGACGAGTGCTGCAGGAATTTTTCGCGCGCGATCATCGCGCGTGATGTGTAGCGCGCGGCCTGCATGCGCAGACCGTTTTGCGTTTGCTGGATCGGCGAACGCAGCGCGCGCTGCGGTGGGTCGCTGCACACACCGACCGGACCCGCTGGCGATGGTGAACGCAGTGCAGGAACGGTCGCGCGCGCCCGGCCAGACCTGGGTCTTTCGCGCGCTGATCGACCGTCCGCGGTCGCTTGTTTGGCGAGAAGTGTGGGGGCTACAAGCGGAGCGCGATCTTGCCGAAGTGGGCCTGTTC
>JAYRFD010001152.1:0-4186 GCA_041908565.1 Polyangia bacterium
AGAACGCCGCCGCCAACGGCCTGGGCACCGTCGGTCTGTTCATCGGCATGGCGGCCGGCCTGGGCCTTACGCCCGAGCTATGCCACGACGGTTCCCTTGGCACTGCGATGCTCGTCTTTGCCGGTCTGTCGATCGCCAGCGCGCTGGTCTTCTTCCTGTTCGGCCACGAAAACCACGCCAGTCACCGAGCCGACGCAACGCTGCTGAACGAAAGCCGCGTGCTGCTGCGCGATCGCAACCTGCTTGCGCTGTTCGTCATCGCATTTCTGGCCCTGGGTTACTTCAACGGCCTGACCACGTGGCTAGAACTGATCCTGGCGCCGCGCGGCATCACTTCCGCCCAAGCCGGCCTGGCTGGCGCCGCGCTGATCGTCGGCGGCATCGTCGGCGCAGCGGTAGTGCCAGCGGTGTCCGATCGCCTGCGACGTCGCAAGCCCTTTCTGCTTTTGTGCAGCGCTGCCGCGCTGCTTCTGACCTATCCGCTGTGCAACAGCAGCCAGTCGACGCTGCTTTACGTCTTAAGCGCCGCGCTGGGCGCCGCCTTCTTGCCCGGCTATGCCCTGCTATTGGCCATGACCGAAGAGGAAGCCGGCGTTGATCGCGCCGGCGCCGCGACCGGGGTCCTGATGCTCAGCGGCAACGCGGGGGGTGTCGTGATCGGCGTGCTGATGCAGGTGGTCAAAGGCGAATCCACCGACTGGCGAAACGCTGTCCTGTTTCTGCTGGCCAGCTTGGTCATCGCATTGCTGTTGGCCAGCCGCGTTCGCGAGACAGGAAAGCCGCTGCCACCCCCGAACCCGGTACAAGCCGCTGATTGATCGACCCGGGCCGATCGCGCATGCTCAGGTGCGGGGACGGACAATGCAGTCTTTGCAGACTTGTGGCCCACACCGGTATTCCATCGAACAAGACGTGGTCTACTGGCAGATGGTCGACGTGATGGACGAGTCGCATCTTGAGGTCCTGCTGGCGTCGGTCGACAGCGTCCTCGCTCACTTCCATCACTCGATCTTGCTTGTCGACTGCGCGCGAGCGCACAGCTTGAGCGTAGAAGCGCGCCGACGCTATGCGACCTGGCTGAAGAACAACCCCTACCCTAATCGCGCCAGTGTCTTTTATGCCGCCAGCGGTGAAATGCGCGCCTTTCTGCTGCTGGCGCAGCGCGGGGCCGAGCTTCTGTCTGGCAAGCGATCCGCCATCGAGATCTTCGACGACGAAGCCAGCGCACGCGCCCACGCCGCCGAGCTACGCAACAGCTGGGTACAGCCGCCGGCCTAGTGTTCTTTGCGCCGACCGGGCAGCCATTCGCGTTCGGGGTCGACGCGGGTTTCCAGGAAGCGCGCCAGGCGATGGAAGTCAGAGCCAGGCTGGATGAAGCGCACTTCGGTCTTCAGCGTCTGTTGGTTGACCAGATCTGCAAACGGCACGTAGTGCAGATCCAGCTGACCGCGCACGCTGACCATGTGCCCGCTCAAGTCTTCTTCGACCAGCGCACGGTACGCGCCGATGCCCAGCTGACTGCCCAGCATC
Organism: Polyangia bacterium; assembly: GCA_041908565.1. Classification (GTDB taxonomy): domain Bacteria; phylum Myxococcota_A; class Polyangia; order Palsa-1104; family JAEUJZ01; genus JAEUJZ01. Next base: position 1,531 of record JAYRFD010001152.1, read on the forward strand.
ACGTCGAAGGCATGCGGCGGTGCGCAGCGCGACTCGTATCCAAGCTGCACACCGGTGAACTTCTTCTTGCGACCGGTGCGCGCTTCATATCGTTCAGCCACGATGCGCGCGACCAGCTTGCCCAGATCCACCTTGCCCAGCGAGATGTGCCCATGCTCGTCTCGCGTCGTCTGATCCAGCGCGTTTTCCGGCAGTAGCTCGGCCAGTCCTTCGGCCAAAACAACCGTGCCGTAGTGCTTGTTGTATCGACCTTCGCGCACGTCCACTAGATCGATGATGCGGTCCGCCAGCTTGTGCAGATCCAAGCGACCGCTTTGGCCCAAGGTGTCGCCAACGTCTTCGGGCGCGACGACCAAGTTGGCTTCGCCCGCGATCGCCACACCGTACGACAGCCAGCCCGCTTTGCGCCCCATGGTTTCGATGATGTAGTACGCGCTGGTGGCGATCGCATCGGCGCGCAAGTTCTGCAGTTCTTTGGCCATAAAGTCGACGGCCGTGAAGAAGCCGAACGTGAAGTCGATGCCGCTGTAGTCGTTGTCGATGGTCTTGGGAACATGGACGATCTGCACGCGCCGAGCATCGGCGGGCAGCGTCTTTTGGTATTCGAAGATCAGGTTGGCGGTCTTTAGCGTGTCATCGCCGCCGATTGACACCAGCGCATCGATCTCCAGATCGATCAGCGCGGCGTACACATTGCGCAAGCGCACGGTCTTCTTGGCGTTGGCCAGATCGGCGGTCGACTCGATGCCTTTGCCTGGATTGGCGCGCGAGGTGCCGATCAAGATGCCGCGGCTGTTGCGCAGACCGCGCAGATCTTTTTCGGTGAAGATGCGGTAGTGCGTATCCGGCAGCAGACGATGCGTCACCGGATGGTAGTCCTGCAGGTTGGAATAGCCGTGGAAGAAGCCGATGACCTGGCGATCGTCTTCCAAGAACGACACCGCGGCCGCACCAATCACGGCATTGGCTGCTGGAGCCGGCCCACCGGCGAAGATGATGCCGACCCGACGAATGTGGTCACCTTTTTTCATGGGCGGAGTTTCGCGCAGCCGGTGCGAAAGGCAATGCCCAAACATGCACGGCGCCGCTCACGCGTGCAGCGCAGATCCCCCGGTTGCAGCGCAGATCCCCAACAGTTCCCACGCCATCGCGCGCGCGTGATCTGCACGTCGCGGGCGTCGGTGCGGTGACGCACCGCATCATCTACCATCAGTCCTGTGAAACGTGTAAGTGGCATGGATCGTGACCAGGCCTTGCCAGTCGCCGTACAGGGGGCAGCCAGCGCAGCCGACCCAGCTTCGGTCGGTGGCGTGGGCGGCGCGGGCAGCGCGGGCAGCGCGGATCGACCGCCGCCGCCGTCTGCGCGATCTGCCATGCCGGTGCGCGTCTTCCTGCTAGCGCAAGGGGCGGCCACGCTGCAGCACGTCACCCGCATGCTGGCCCATCATCCGGAAATCGAGATCATCCCACTGCACGAACAGGACGATCTGCAAGCACGCATCGCGCAGCAGACCCCCGCGGCCTTGCTTCTGGATGCATCGGTCAGCCAGCCGCGTGCACTGCAGGCGCTGCGTCTGCTGCGCAAGATCAAGGAAGCCGCGCTGCTGCCGATCTTGCTTCTGTGTCAGAAGGTCGATGCGGACTTTCGCACGACGGTGTTTTCGCTGGGCGCGCACGACTACCTGACGTTTGGCAGCGATGCGTCCGAGCTATTGGCGCGGCTGCGCTATCACGTGCGGCGATCGCAAGAGCAGCGCGAGGTGCGCCGCAATGCCCGCGGTCTGGCCGTCCCCACGCGCAACGTGATCAAGGTCCTGATGGTGGATGAATCCAAGGTCGCCTGCCAAGTCGTCGCGCAGGGCCTGGCCAGCCATCCCGACATCCTGGTCAGCGTGTGCACGCAGCCCGAGCGCGTGCTGGCCATGGCGGATGAGTTTCTGCCGACCGTGCTCTTGCAGTCCTTGGTCATGCGAAGCTGCGATGCTTTTGCCCTGCTGGCTTCGCTGCGGCAGAACCTGTCGACGCGCGATGTGCCGATCATCGTTCTTTCGGGAACCGCCGACCCCGTGCAGAAAGCCCGGGCGCTTGCCGCTGGCGCCGATGACTACGTCGTGAAGTCGTCCGACTTGGAAGAGCTACTGACCCGCATGCGCTTTCACGCCGATGGCTACTTCAACCTGCAGAAAGGACGGCTGGCGCCAAGCACGGCGAATGCGGCCAGTGAAGAAGATGCACGCGTGCTGATGGTGGATGACTCGAAGTTCTTTTGTTCGGCCATCGCGCAGCTTCTGGCCAGCGAGCCGCACATCCGCTTTGCCGCGTGTGTCGATCCGACGGTGGCCATCGATCTAGCAAAGGCCTTTCGCCCGACGGTGATCTTGCAAGATCTGGAGATGCCGCAGCTTGACGGGCTAGAGCTTCTGCAGCGCTTTCGCGAAAACCCCAGCACGCGCGAGATCCCGATCATCGTGCTGTCTGGGATCACGTCGCCCGCCACCAAGGCCAAGGCGTTTGCCGAAGGCGCCAACGACTACGTCGAAAAGCAGATGGACAAGATCGAGCTTGTCAGCCGAATTCGCTACCACTCGCGCAGCTATCGCAACGCGGTTGGGCTGGGTGACTCGATCCGCAAGCTGCTGGAAACGCAGAAGCGACT
>JAYRFD010001153.1:0-8060 GCA_041908565.1 Polyangia bacterium
CGATGGTGCGCAGGCCCTGGCGCACGGCAGCGCGGGCGTGGCCATGCTGCCGGGCAGCGTTCGATCGGCGGGCGATGCGGCGATTGATGCGCTGGCGGCCTATCTGTGTTCGCTGTGGCCCAGCGACGGCCGCGGTCAGAGCTTGGACAACGCCTACCTGCGTGGGTACATCGACCTGCTCGGCATCGGCGAGCTTCTGCCGCAGCTACAGGCTCGCATTTGCGTGCGCGATGTGGCCGCGCAGGTGCACGAGGTCTGCGCGAGGCTGAAGCGGAACCCGATGCTGGTGGTCCTGTTTGCCGAGCTTGCCGACCTAGAGGCGGCCGCCGGTCCGCAGGGGCGTATCTTCCCATTTCGCGATGAAGAATCCGCCCACGACGATCTGCGCGATGCCGTGGTGTATTGCGCACTGCAGGAGGCGATCGGCCTGGAGTGTCTGCTGGCCCCCAAAGCCAGCACCGATGCCGAGCGCGAGAACCTGCTGCAAGCTCGACTGTTTGCCATCTTGGAACGCAGGCGCGACGAGATCGACTGGCGCGCGGTCTGCACCCTGTTTGAGCTCCTCAAGGTCGAGCTAATCGTGCGGCCGATGAAGCAGCGCCTGCAGGCCAAGCAGGGGCTGGACGAAAGCGGCTTCGATGATCGAGCGGGCGACGGCATTCTGCTGCAGCTAAACATCCTGGATGCCATGTACGGCGACACGCAGGACGGCAGCGACGACAATGCGGCCTGCGGTTTTGAGCTGATGTGTCAGACCTCGGACAAGCCGCCCGAGCCGCTATTGGGCGAGCAGCTAAACGACGAGTGGATGCAGCAAGGCCAGGCGACCGGCGTCACACGCATGCACATCGCCTTCAACGAAGCCTGGGTATCGCTGTATTCGTCGTGGAATGGCTGCTTCTGTGCCAACTACGGCGACCTGATGTACCCCAAGCTGTACAACCTGGGCGTCGCTGGCACGTACCTGGACATCGACGACAAGGTCTATTTCTTTCCGCGCATCTGCACGCTGTACACGCACCTGCACATGATGATCTTCAAGCGGGTGGCGACGGGCAGACAGCTTCTGCACGCGCAGTGCTGGGAAGATCCGGCGCTGCGCAGCCTGTGGGGACGCATCAACCGAGTCGCGGCCCAGGCCTATCAACAGCGGGTCGAAGCCGCGCTGCAGTCCGACCTGCGCAAGCGTCTTTCGTACAAGGCATGGCGAGCGGCCAAGCACGCGTTCTGGGTTCCCTTGCGCAGCGCGATCCAAGGTGCCGCCAAGCTGGGCCTGGGGGCCGCGGAAGTCCAAGCCCAGATCGCGCAGTTTCTGGATGCCAGCTCACCCGAGGCCAACCCGCCGGGCAGCGGCGCCGATTCGTAGACTGCAGCTGCATCGGTGAAGGCGAGCCCGTCGGCGTCCTGTCCTGTCATGGCGCAGATGGCCAGGGCCTGGGGACGTGCGCAGAAGTTGTTCGGGGACTCGCGCGGCGTCAAGCGGACGTCCGGCAAGCGTCAGCGCGATGCGGTGTCGTGCTGCGGAACGAACGATTCTTTGTCCTGGGTAGACTGCAGCGAACGGGTCTGTGTAAGCCGTGTGGGCCCAGCCCGTCGAGAGGGCAGGGCGGAGCACGACTACGTCGGGGGCGTGAAGAACAGGCTGATCGATTCCTGAATCTTCCACTGACCGTGGACCTTCTTGTACTTGTCCTGGTAGCCGCCGTAGATCGGGATGACAGGCGCATGCGGCGGCGTGCGCGGCACCATCTGGATCAGGTAGTACCAGTCGCCGGTGGCGTCATCACCTGACACGTCGATGATCGGGCTGACGATGTAGTGGGTGCTCCATGCGGTACCGGCGGGCAGAATGTTCTGAAACGCATTCAGCAGATCCGCTCGCCCCGAGTAGGTGCCAAAGGGCCCCAGGTTCAGCGTGCCATCGTTGGTGAACAGATCGGCCAGTGCCGTGGCGGCGGTGACACTGCCGCTGGTGCGAAAGACGGCATCGGCATAGCGGGCATACTTGGCTTTCAGCTCTTGAATCTCGATCTGATCAGACATCGGGTTCTCCTTTGAAGGAACATGCGGATGGGGGCGCCAGACATCGGCCACCCAACGGTTTTTGCGCAGACACGCAGAGCGGTCACCGCGTGCCCATACTCAGCTCGCAGTGCCGCCAACGTACACGCCGGTCGTAGGGTGTGGGCGACGGCAAAGCGAAGCATTTGCGGGCACGGTAATCATACGCGAAAGCGATGCAGGCTGATACGATGCGCGGGGAGCCGTGGGCTCTAACCGACCTGTGCTGACCATGCCCGAGACTGCACGCGCGAAGACGGTCGCTTCGCCTTCTGGCTGTGACGCCGAAGCTTCTGCGATCGCCCAATTTCTTGTCGAGCAAAGCCCTGTTGGACTGTCGCTTCATCGTGCAGACGGCGGTTGGCTGTACGCATCGCCGGCCTGCACTCGCCTGCTGGGCCTTCCAGACGGGGACTTACCGACGGAGGGCTGGGGCACGCTGCTGTCTGCGTCCTGCAGTGCAGACGACGCAGCGCGCGCGCGTTCTGCATGGGCGCAGGTGTGTTCTTCAAGCAGCGATGTGCGACTGCAGCTACGACATGAAAAGCGCGCCGGCCAGGCGCGGTGGATCGAAGTGACGCTGCGTGCGACAAGCCAGGCGTCGTCGTCCGAAGATGGGTCGGCGCAGCGCATCTGCTGCGCGTGGCGCGACACGACCGATGAAGTGGAACGCGAAGCGGCGCGTGCGCAGCGGCTGGCCGATGCCGAGCAAGCGGAACGACATCGCGACATTCTGGTGCGCATGCTGCCGGGTCTGGTGTGGTTCGGCCCCGTGGCGCCCGATCTGTCGTCGTATCGCGCGACGTACATGAGCGAGTATCTGTTCCGCGTCACCGGTTATACAGCGCAGCAGTGGCTGCAGACCCCCGGCTTTTGGCAGAGCATCCTGCATCCTGAAGATCGCGAGAGCGTCCTTTCGGCCGTGCCCAAAGCATCCAAAGAGGAACGCCCCCTGGGTCCCTATCGCATCGTTGCCAGCGACGGGCGGGTCCTGTGGATTCAGAGCCAGATGAGGCTGGAACGCGATGCCGCGGGGGTCCCCGTGCGCATGTATGGCCTAACGCTGGACATGACGCCGTTTCAGCAGGCTCAGCACGAACGCGCAGTGCTGCAGCAAGAGCTTGCCGAGCAAGCGCAGCGACTGCTTGAGCTGTCCGCGCCGCTGATTCCGGTCAGCGAAGATGTGCTGGTGATGCCGCTCATCGGCACGCTGGATCCAGCGCGGGCCCAGCATGCGATGGAGACGCTGCTAAACGGTGTCCGCAGCCTTCGTGCGCGCTATGTGCTGGTCGATCTGACGGGCGTGGCGATTGTCGATGCGGCGGGGGCAGCGGCACTGCACAAGATGGCAAACGCCGTGCAGCTTCTGGGCGCACGGATCATCTTGACGGGCTTGCGCGCCGAGATCGGACGAGCCCTAGTGGCGCAAGACAGCGAGCTTGCCGGTGTCACCACGGTTGCGTCGCTGCGAGAAGCCATTGCGCAGCTGGTCAGCGGGCGGACGGCGCAGCGGAAAACGGCGCTGCGCTGACGGGCGGTCTTAAGATGGGCTGACCGTCGGGAAGGTGCAGGAGATTTCGGTGCCGCCACCGGGGCTGCTGTGGACGAATAGCTGCGCCCCCAAGGTCAGGGCGCGCTCGCGCATGCCGATAAGCCCCACGCCCTTTTTCGGCGGGCTGGCAACGTCGGGGTCAAAGCCCACGCCATCGTCGCGAATGGAAAGCGTCAGCTTTTGATCGGAAATGTCCAAACGAACTTCGACCCGCGTGGCGGCCGAGTGCTTGACGACGTTGGTCAGCGATTCCTGAACGATGCGGAAAGCGGTGCTCGCAAGCTCTGGGTCCAGCTGGCTGTCATCGCCTTGCAGCGTCGCTTCATAGGTCAGGCCTGTACGTTCTGCGCCGCGCTGCAGCAGCCATTCGATCGCGGCCTTCAGACCTAAGTCATCCAAGATCAGCGGGCGCAGCTGACCGACCAGGCTGCGCACGGTGCGATTGGTGCGCTGAAGCAGGTGATCGAGCTCTCCCAAGTTGCGGGCGATCGATGCGGGATCTCGACGGAAACGCTCGGTCAAAAGGCCCAGGGCATAGCGCAGCGCCGTCAGCTCTTGACCCAGCTCGTCGTGCAGATCGCGCGAGATGCGGGCCCGCTCTTCTTCCCGCGCTTTTTCCAGCTTGTTCAACAGATCGCGCAGGGTCTGCGTTTTTTCTGCGACCTTCTGTTCCAGCTCTTCAGCGTTGCGCGCCAGGGCCAGCGACTGCCGAAAGTTGTCGCGCAAAAGGACCGTCATGTAGTGGCCCATCAGCATGCTGTAGACGATGACCAAGACCAGGATGCTGATCGTCACCGCCAGGTACGGCGATCGCAGGTTGTTGGGAAAGAACAACAGCAAGCCCGCCATCCACGACAGACCCTGGGCGCCCGTCATGACCAGGCGCAGGCGAAACGGCAGCGGGAACATCATGGTGGCGCACATCGTCGGCAGCGCCAGATACGACCAGGGCTTGCCCAGTCCGCCCAGAAAGCCGCCGGAATAGCCCAGGCCCACCATGATGCAGCAGACCGGCAGCAGCAGCAGCCAGAAGACATGTCGCAGCACCCACGGGTTGCGATGGGGCAGCAGCAAGAAGAAGATCGCGCTGGCCGTGATCGAAAATCGAAACACAAATGGCGGGCCCTGCGCTTCGACGACGTTGCGATAGATCAAAAGGTCCAGCGGCCACCAGCCCAAGGTGACTCCCAAGGCCAGCGCGGCGCCGATGCGACCGCTTCTGGCGATGCGCTTCTGGCAGTGCGTGGCAAACGCTTCTTCGTCCGCTGGGTTGATGGGCTGATGGATGCCGGATGCCGGCCACAGCTCGGTCTGTGGGCTGTCGCTTGGACGGTTGAACAGGTTCTGGATGAAGCTCATGATCGACAAGTTCCATCGTTACGCGGTAAGACAACAGGGTCGCAAGGGCAGAGTGGATGGCGACTCTCGATGCTGGTTCAGGCGTCTGGCTCGACGGCGACACATGGCAAGAACTAGGGAGGCAACGAAGTGATCCGGATCTTCATCGCGGATGATCACGCCATCGTGCGGCATGGGCTTCGACAGCTGATCGATGCGCAGATCGACATGCGTGTAGTGGGCGAGGCCCGCGATGGCCGACAGGTGCTGCTGGCCGAAGGGAAAGAGGACTGGGACCTTCTGCTGCTGGACCTGTCCTTGCCCAAGGTCAACGGCTTGGAAGTGCTGCGTCGCCTGCATCAAGAGCTGCCGGCTCTGCGCATCGTGGCCTTGTCGATGTATCCAGAAGAACAGTACGCGGCGCGCGTCCTTCATGAAGGTGCGTGCGCCTATGTCTCGAAACAGCAGCCGCCGGAAGAGCTGCTGTCGGCGCTGCGCACCGTGCTGCGTGGCGGCAAGTACGTCAGCTCGACCGCGGCCGAGCGCATCAACGAACCCGCCGGCCACGCTGCGCTTTCGCCACACGAAAAGCTGTCGGCCCGCGAGTACCAGATCTTCACGCTGATCCTGCAGAACCGAACGCCGTCGGAAATCGCGGCAGAGCTGAACCTTTCCTTGAGCACCGTGAGCAACCACCTGGCCCACGTCAAAGACAAGCTGGGCGTGCGCACGCTGGGCGAGATCATCAGCTACGGCCATCGGACGGGTCTGATCGAGGTGGTGTAAGCGCGCGCGTCGGGACTGGCAGAAGGGCCGGTGCGGATCTTGCGTTCGTGCGCGGATGTGGAAGCAGGAGGATCGCGTCGTGCGCAGGCCACCGCTCGTTGCTTGCGCGGCGGCCAGAACCTGACAGATGGGCGGCTTACTCGACGATGTAGAAGTCGATGTTGTTGCCGTTGGCGTCGCACCGAGCATCCGTGAAGTACGTGCGCTGCTCTCTGTCGATCCAGTACGGGGCCAAGCAGTTGGCATAGTAGCTCGACGGCGATGCGGCCAAGGCCGTGTACCAGTCGGCGCGGTACTTCCAGCGGTTGTCCAGGGTGCTGATCGTGGTGACGATGCGCTGCAGGCTGGTGGCATAGGTGTTGTTGATGCCGCGGGTCAGGATCCAGGCATCATCGGCGGATGCGCTGTCGTACAGGATGCCGCCCAGCTCGGCACCGCCGTGCTTCAGGTAGCCACCGCTCTGCGACTGCAGGCGGAACCACGGCAGGCCAAAGCCCCCACCACTTGGCGGCTGGTACGAGCTGATGACGAACAGATCGCGCGTGCGCAGGTCGCTGTCCATCGCGTTGATGCGTCCACCGTCCAGACCCAGCCAGCGATTCCAGGGCTGCAAAGTTGGGTACACGGTCATGCTTCGCGCCCGCATCGCCACCCGCGTTCCGTCGGCGGGCGGCGGCGTTCCATAGTCCCACTTGCGCAACGTGACGCACTTGTCGTTGTCCAGAACGGTCTGGCCATAGGGGCACTGCTTGGTCGGGCCCAGGACCTTCACCTCTGCAACGTTTAGGTCCGCGCCGGCCGGAATTTCGATGCGGATCGACTGCGCGAAGCCATTCCACAGCGTGTACGAGCCCAGATCCGATGCGCGGAAAGTGTTGCTGCCGATCTGCACGGGGTAGCGCGACGGGAACGGGAGGGTCGTGTCGAGCTCGGAAGCAAAGACCCTGTAGTTGCGCACGCGGTCCACGCAGCAGTCGCTGCGGTTGTACACAACGACACCCGAGATCGCGCGCACGCCACCCAGGCTGACTTCCCACCAGGCCGGATTTGTGTAGTCGATCTGCTTGGTGTGCGCGACCGATCCGTTGGCGAAGACGCCGTCGGTGTTGTCGTCGACCGCGCGCCAGGATTCGCCACCGGGCAGCGTGTTGGATTGGTTGGTCGACTTGCCGCGCGCAAGGTTGCTGGGCACGGCGCTGACTTCGACTTCGGCCAGGCTCAGCGCGTTGGTGCCGCGCAGCTGAACGCGCACGTATCGACCCATCTTGTTGATCGGCACCGTCAGTGGGAAGGTCGGCCTGCCGGTGAACGGCACCACGTACCAGGTGACTAGATCGTTGGAAACCTTGACGTCGAAGTCGCTTAGGCGATCGGCGCAGCAGTCGGTGCGTCCATGGATCTTCACGTCGCCGATGAAGCGCGACTTGGCCAGATCGACCTGCCACCAGGGAGTCGCTTCAAAGGTCGTGTGCGTGACCGAGCCCGATGAATAGTCCCCCGACGTGTTGCCATCGATGGCGAACGCTGCAAGGCCGCCGTAGCCGGTGCTGCTTTGGCTGGCGGTTCCCAAGCGGGCCAGGTTGGTGCCTTTTTCGTTCTGCAGCACCTGCACTTCGTCTAGCTCCAGCGTGCCGTAGGCCAGCAGGCGAACCTGCACATAGCGCGCGGCAACGTTGGCTTCGATGCGCAGCGGAAACGGCGGGTTCACGGTCGAGTAATAAATCTGCGTCCAGTTGGTGCCGTCGGTCGAGACGCGGACCTCGAACGGCTTCAAGCGATCCTGGCAGCAGTCCGAGCGACCGTAGATCACGACTTCATTGATCCAAAGGACATCCAGGGTATCGACCTGCCACCAGGGCTGCGATTCCGGCGCCGTGTGCGAGATGATCGGGACGCTGCTCAATGGGTAGCGGAATCCAACCCCGCCATCGTTGGCGTTGCCGGCCGGGAAGGACGAGTTCAGCGTGCTGGACTGCGTGGCCGGATTGCGCAGGGCGACGTTGCGCTGAAACGGCGCCACCACCGGCTGCCCAAGCTGGGCCGTGGTGGCTTCCCCGCCCGGGCTCTGCGTGGGATCGACGCAGCCGGTCAGGGCCAAGAAGGTGCTGACCAGCGACGCAAGAAGCGCGGACAGCCGCTGCGTCCCCAGCCCCAAAGCGCTGGGCTTGGTGCGGTCCATGCCGGCAGGCGTAGATACGACAGGTGCGGTGCAAAACGGTTCGATCTCAACGGCGTGCGACATCAGGTTCCTCCGGTCGGTGCGACCAAAGGCAGCCTACGAATCCGAGGCGCCACCGGACATAGAACTAGTTTTGGTGGGACA
>JAYRFD010001154.1:0-5254 GCA_041908565.1 Polyangia bacterium
CTTCGGACCTGGGCATCGACATCGTCGGGGGCTGGGGCGGAACCATTGGCTATGTCATCGATGCGCTGCCCGCCATCGGTCGCCTGTCGCATGCGCCGCGCATCCTGCATGCCGTCGGCTGGTGTGGTCACGGCGTGGCCTTGGCGATGGCGGCTGGGTCGTGGCTGGCGTCGATTCTGGCCGGCGACCCGCTGCCCGATCTGCCGTGGTTCCGCAGCACCTTGCCGCACGTACCGACAGAGCTTGGCCGCTTCGTCGGCTTCGCCGCCGCCACCCACTTCATGGCCCTGCAAGATGCCTGGACCTGACAAACGAACGCGCGAAGCCGCAACGCAGAACGCGCATAACGACCACGCAGCGGCAGACGTGTGTCAGCTGGAAACCGTTGCAGGTCTTGTGGATCTGGCGAATCGGGACCTGCCCGCCGACCCTCGTTTCGCAACGACCGCAGACCATCGGCTGTCGCCGGCCTGGCGCGATCTGACCGCGCTCTGCCGACGGTATGTCGGACCCGGCCTGCGTGTGCTGGTGTTGTTTGGCAGTCGACTGTCGCAGCACATCGATCCGAACGACGAAGCGATCGGCCTGCCCGATCTGTTGGCGATTCTGGATGATGGGACGCTGGATGTGCTGTTGCAGCGGCATGGCAACCCGTGGCTGTTGCGCTGGGCGGCGCGACATCTACAGCCGACGACCCTGGCCTTACGAAGTGGCGCCACGGTCGTGGCCAAGCTGAACCTGATCGAGCGTGGCGCGCTGCTGCGCGATCTGCGCCGGCTTCCCGATCTGTATCTGGCCGGTCGCATCAGCAAGGTGCTGCGACCGCTGTACAGCCGCGAAGCGCACGACCTGCGCGATTTGCAAGACGCGGCGCACCTGGCCGCGCAGCGCATCGCCGACTGGGTGCTGCGCGACATCCAGGACCGCGTGTCCATCGACGATGCGGTCGCGCGCTGCGTGGCTCTGTCGTATCGAGCAGAGCTACGCCCGGAAGGTCCACGCAAGCTGCAGGCGATGCACGCGCAGCACGGTGACTTTTTCCGCGCTCGCTTCGCGCCGCCCCTGCAAGAACAGGCCGCCTGCTGGACGATTCGCTTCGATGCTGACCACGGACTTCTGTGCGATGCGCGTGGACCGATCGCACGCTTGCGAGATCGCTGGGCGCTGCACGCTCTGCTGGGACGCAGCCGCCTGCGATCGATCGCGCGCTGGCCCAAGCAGATGCTGGCCTACGACGGCTGGTGGCCCTACGTGAAAGACAAGCTTCGCCGCGCCCATCAGCAAGAGAGCACGCCATGACCCCCGCAGACTCGCCGCTGCTGCAGCCCTTTTCGGGAGCTTTTCATCGCGATCCCTACCGCACGTATCGCAGGCTGCGCGAACAGGATCCCGTGCATCAGGCGATGCTGATGGGCGCGCAGTTTTGGGTGCTGACTCGCTATGCCGATGTCACCGTGGCGCTGCGCGACCCGCGCTTGTCTTCACAAGTCGTGTCAGGAGGACTTGTGCCCCGCGCGATCGTCGACGGCAACCTACTGTTCGCGGATCCACCGCAGCACACGCGGCTGCGCGGCTTGGTCAATCGCGCGTTTCTGCCACAGACCGTTGAAGGCCTGCGCGATCGCGTGCAGGCCGTGATCGATGAAGAGATTGATTGCGCGCTGCAAATCGAAGCGCAGCAAGGCCACTTCGATGCCGTGCGCGATCTGGCGGTGCCCATCTCGCTGCGCACGGTGCTTCTGATCCTGGGCCTGCCGCGCGAAGACGTGCCGCGGCTGCGTCACTTCACCGAAGCGCTGTCCGTGCTGCTGGATGTCGCACGCATTCTGCCGGGCCTTGTGGCCGCCCACCGCGCGGCAGATCAAGCGGTCGCATACTTGCAATCCGCCCTGCAAGAACGCCGCCAGGCTGCGCTATTTTCCGACGGAAAGCCGCGCGATCTGCTGTGCACGCTGCTTTCCGCGCAAGCCGCTGCCAGTGATCCCGCGCAAGGACCACCGCTTTCCGATGGAGAGCTGATCGCGACATCGCTGTTCACGCTGATGGCCGGGCATGAAACCGTCACATCGCTGATCGGCAGTGGTCTGTGGCTGCTGGCGCAGCATCCCGATCAGCGCGCTGCACTGCAGCGTGATCCATCGCTGTGCGAGCCCGCCATCGAAGAGATGCTGCGCTTTGAGCCGCCCGCTCAGCTGACCACCAAGACCGCGACCTGCGATCTGCTGATCGGCGATCGGCGCGTCGAAAAAGGGCAGCAAGTGGTGGCGGTGCTGGCGGCGGCCAACCGCGATCCCGCGGTGTTCCCAGACCCCGAACGCTTTGACATTCGGCGTGGCGACAGCCGTCACTTGTCGTTTGGCCACGGCCCGCACTTCTGCGTCGGCGCGGCGCTGGCCCGCATGCAGGTACGGTGCCTGTTTTCGACGCTGTTTCAGCGCTGTCCGCAGCTGCAGATCGATGCGGACAAGGCAGTGCGTCCCCCCGGGATTGTGCTGCGCGGCCTGTCTGCCTTGCCGCTGCGCAGCCACGCCTGATCGCAGCGAGCCCAGCCCGCGCAGCGACGAGCTACAGCCCGAAGCGAGCCAGCTTTTTGTGCAGGCCTTCGCGCGTGATGCCCAGCGCTTCGGCGGCGCGCGTCTTGTTGCCGTCGTGTTCTTTCAGGCACTGCAGGATCAAGAAGCGCTCGACCTCTTCCAGCATGTCTTTCAGTGGACCTTTTTTCGGCGCGATGCGATCGACGACGCCTTCGGCCTGTCGCATGTGCGGCGCCAGAAGATCCGGCGTGATGAAGTGATCGGGCTCGACCTGAATGCAAAGTCGTTGCACTTCGTTTTCAAGCTCGCGCACGTTGCCGGGCCAGTTGTAGCTGGCTAGCTGCGATAGCGTGTCCGGCGTGAAGCCCGAGATCGGCTTTTTGATCTCTTGCGCGTACTTCTTCAGGAAGTGCTCGGCCAGAAGCGGTACGTCGTCGCGACGCTCGCGCAGCGGCGGCAAGCGCAGCGGGAAGACCTTCAGGCGGTAGTACAGATCTTGGCGAAAGCGGCCCTCGGCCACTTCTTTTTCCAGCGAGCGATTGGTCGCACAGATGATTCGTACATCGACCTTGCGCGGCTGCGTGGCGCCGACGGAACGAATCTCGCTCTCTTGCAGGACGCGCAGCAGCTTGGCCTGCAGACCCAGCGAGGTCTCGGCGATCTCGTCCAAGAACAGCGAGCCGCCATCGGCCACTTCAAACAGGCCCTTCTTGTCGCTGTCAGCGCCCGTGAACGCGCCTTTTTTGTGCCCGAACAGCTCGGACTCCAGCAGGTTCTCGGGCACGGCGGCGCAGTTCTGCGCGACGAACAGCTTGTCGCGGCGGGGACTTTGATAGTGGATCAGCGATGCGACCAGCTCTTTGCCGGTACCGGTTTCGCCTTCGATGCAGACGGTGGCGCGCGTGGCCTGCACTTTTTCCACTTGGCGCAGCACTTCGCGCATGGCCGGGCTTTGCCCAATGGGCGACGGAGCGCGTCGCTTCTCTTCGCTGTTTTTCAGGAAGCGGGCTTCACCCCGCGCTTGCTCTTCCGCCATGCGCAGGCGCTGATGCAGGCGAGCGTTTTCGATGGCCAGCGTGCCCAGTCCGGCCAGCACCAGCAGCACTTCCAAATCGCGCTCTTTGAACATCGCAGAGCTAGCGCGGTTGTCGACTTGGATCACGCCGCGAATGTCTTCGCCTTCCCACAGCGGCACGCCCAGGATCGACTGAATGCGCGCGCCCATGATCGACGCCACGCCGGCCAGATCTTGCGCGGCGTTGGCGATCAACACGGCGGCGCGTTCTTGCAACACGCGACGCACGACAGCACGAGACGCGCGCAGCGGCGTCGCCTTGGCATCGGCTTTTGCATCGGCTTTGGCGTCGGCTTTCGCGTCCGGTCTTGCATCGGCCTTTGTTGCTTCGGCCTTTGTTGCTTCGGCCTTGGCTTCGGATCGGCGGGCGCCGGTGTAGACGGTGGCCATGCGACCGTCAGGACCATCGTCCAGTTCGACGGCGATGTGCGTCGCCAGCGGCAGAAGCTCGAACACGGCTTCGGTCAGTCCTTCAAACACCGCCTGCAGATCCAAGCCGCGACGCCCCAGCTTTTTCGTCGTCGCCAGCAGCATGGCGGCGACCTGCGGATCGCGTTCGACCTTGCCGGCCACAGCCTCGGCTTCGGTCAGCGCACGTCGAGCCAGTACGCGCCCGACTTCGGTCTCGCCACTGTCGCCCGGCGAAGGCGCAGCGGCGACGGTCGTCGCGGCTGACTCACCACGCAGCAGCACCGCAACGGGGCTCTGCGGATCGCCAAGCAGCAGCTGATCCCCTTCGTGTAGCTCGACTTCGTAGCCACAGCTGGCGTCGACCGTGACCAGCGCGCCGTTTTTGCGCAGCACGCGGGATCCGTTGGTCGACTTGAAGTCGCGAAACAAAAGCCGCGAGCCTTCGCGGAAGATCTGCCCGTGCTCCGACGACAAGTGGTCATCGGCCAGCACAAGCTGATTCTGCGGCGCGCGACCAATCGAAAGGCCGCTGCCGGAAAGTGGACCCAGCGGAATCTTCGCCCCGCGACGGGATCCAGACAGAACGTCCAAGGTCTTGGCAGAAGCAGAGGGGGAAGAGGCAGGAGGGTTCATGGCGCGTACGGGACCATATCACTCAACCTGCCAGACCAGATCGGTCTTTCCCTCTGGCCCGGTCAAGCGCAGGGTCAGCTTGCGCGGCGAGGCGGTCGGCACTTGCCGCAGCGGCGGAAACTTCACGTGCCAGATCTTGCGCAGGGGGTCGGGTGGGCGGTTGAACAGCGACAGCTCGACCACACCTTCGGAACCGACCAGCGAGATCTCGGGCGGGCCCACTTCGCCGCCAAGCTCGTCGATCAAAAGCAGGCGCCAGCGGCTGTGCTTGGGTGCCAGATCATTCCAGCGATCGTTGTGCGCGTAGGTCTGAACCCAGAATGCGACTCCGCCATCGGCGACCGCTTGCTCTGCCGTTTCGATGCGCGCGCGCTCGCCCGGGTCGTTGACGCCGTACAGCGAGCAGTATCGGTCGGCATAGGTGCGCTGAAAGGCCTTGGAACGCAGCGTCGCCGAGATCAGAAACGTCGTGTCCATGCTGCGGAACGAAACGATCGACGCATCGCGGGTCCAGCGCTCGTACGCGGCGTTGAACGACGTTCCAGGAGGCTCAGCTTCAGCCGCCAAGTTCAGACGCGGCGCAGCGCAAGCCGATAGCCCA
>JAYRFD010001155.1:0-8656 GCA_041908565.1 Polyangia bacterium
ACGGAACGGAGCCAGCGTCAGCCAGCCACCGCGCGCTTCACCGCTTTGGTTGTGCACGACCAAGGTGTGGCGACTGGCCCGCTTGCGCGCCAGAACCTGGCGGACATCGCGTTCGATGCGCGGACACCAGCGCCCCAGCAGCGTCGAGCTAAGCTTGCCGCGAAGCTCATTCGGTGCGATGCCCAAGATCTGGCCAAGGGCCGCGTTGCCAAACAGGATTTCACCGGTGGGTGATGCGACAAACATCGGCAGGGGACACGAATCGACCAGCGCTTCGCACAAGTCGGCGCGCGGAGAAGAGGGCAGTCCGACCGCATCCAGGCGACGGGCGACGCCCATTTCCGCCATGACGTGGCGCAGCGCGAAGGCGAACTCGGCGGCGCTGCCTGGACGCAGAGCAGGCTCTTTGCCCAGCGCGCGCAGCACCAGTGCTTCCAGGCTGGGATGCAGCGGCGCGTGCGGTCGGCCCAGACGCTGGCTGGGCGGGATCGGCTCGCGACGCAGGTGGCCGAAGATGATCTCTTGCAGGCGACCATCAAAGGGCGGGTGGCCGGTCAGGCACTCATAGAACAGCACGCCCAGCGCATAGATGTCAGAGGCGGGAGTCGGCGACTGGGCCCGAATGCGCTCGGGAGCCAGGTAGGTCGGTGTTCCAGCGACTGTGGTTGCGGCGACGATCTCGCGCGAATCGACGGATGGGCGGCTGGCCAGACCGAAGTCGAGCAGGCGGACATTGTTGCGCCGCGCATCGCTGGCCTGCGTCGGGTGACACAGAAAGACGTTCTCGGGCTTGATGTCGCAGTGGATGACGCCAAAGCTGTGAATGAAAGCCAGCGCCTCGGCACACTGCAGCACGATGTCGCACGAGGCCTTGGGCTCTAACACGCCTTCGCGGGCCATGCGCTCGGCCAGCGTCTCGCCCGACAGGTATTCCATGACGATGAAGGCCCCATGCGTCGGATCGACGCCGAAGTCGAACACCGACACGATGTTGGGGTGGTTCATCGACGCCGCCATGCGCGCCTCGCGATAGAACGCGTCGCGGATGTGCGGCTGCTGCGCCAGGTTTTTGTGAATGATCTTCAGCGCAAACTGCTTGCCCAGATCGCGGTGACGCACTTTGTAGATGCGTCCCATGCCACCTTCGCCGACTCGCTCTTCGATGATGTAGCGACCACCGACGATGCGCTCGGGGGGGAATAGGTTGCGAACGCTCTCGTCTGGGCTGCCGAGGATCTCGTAGGGCGCGTTGATTTCGGTGCGCGGCACCTTCACATCGCCGGCTCCCGATACGCTGCTTGGGGCGGGCGCGGCGACGGCGGCTGACTGCGGCGTGGCGACACTTGGAGCAGCAGGAATGGCGACCTTGATCGACTTGGCCGATGCCGCACTGATCGCGGACACCGGAACTGCGGTTGCCGCGGCCACTGTGGACATCGATAGCTCGTCGGGGACCACCTGCGGCACCCCTTGGGGCATGGTGTTGCCATCATGCCCGTCCAGCGCCGGCAGTTTTCGAGTCGCCACGGGCGTATTATATCGCGCGCTGGTTGCTTTCTGCGACGCAGATAATGGTAGATTCCGCGCGTGAGCTCGTCCCCTTTGCCGTCCGGCCCCGCGGCTTTGCCGTCCCAGAAGGCCCAACCTGCGCACGAACAAGCCGGTGGAAATGCGACCGGCGCGGACGCCGAGATCTGGACCATCGGCCGAGTGCTGCGCTGGACGCAGGGGCGCTTTGCGGCGCGCGGCTTGGCATCGCCTCGGCTCGACGCCGAGCTACTACTTGCGCACACCTTGGGGCGCAGTCGAGTGGCCTTGTACACCCACTTCGATCAGCCGCTGAGCCGGGACGAGCTAACGCGTTATCGCGAGTGCATCGTGCGCCGCCTGGCCGGGACTCCGGTCGCCTACCTGACCGGCGAAAAAGAATTCTATGGCCTGGGTCTTCACGTCAGCGAAGCCGTGCTGATTCCCCGGCCCGAGACCGAGCTTTTGGTCGACGTTGCCGCGCGCCTGCTGCCGCCGCCTTCGCTGGCGGGTGTCGCGCTGGACGGCGCTGCAGACACGGATGCCGAGCCATCGTCGGATGCGGCCGCGGTTGCAGACAGCGGTGGCGATGCCAAGCAAGCAAGCGAAGAGGTCTGGCATCGCGCCCAGCCCGGCGTCGAGATGACTGTGCACTACGACGATCCGCCGCCGCAGACTGAAGACGAAGCGTCCACTGCAGAAACCCAGTCGGCGACCGATTCGGCGACCAGCCCATCGACGGATGCGACGGCTTCGACGCCTGAAACATCAGACGGTGAAGCAGGATCCAAGGGAACACCAGCGGTGGTCGTCGATGTCGGCACGGGATCGGGGGCGGTTGCTTTGGCCATCAAGCACCTGCGACCAGATGTCGAAGTGCTGGCCATCGACCTAAGCCCGGTGGCGATTGCTGTGGCGACGGAAAACGCGGCGCGTCTGGGCTTGGCGGTGGAGTTCTGGCAGGGCGATCTTTTGTCCGCGCTACCGGGCGGGCGACAGGCAGATGTCATCGTCGCCAACCTGCCGTACATCCCGACAGCTGAAATTGCCGCGCTGCCCGCCGAGGTCCGTCACGAGCCACACAGTGCGCTCGACGGTGGATCGGATGGCTTGGTGCTGGTGCGACGCTTGGTGGCGCAGGCGCGATCGGCCCTGCGTCGCGGCGGCGCCTTGGCACTCGAAATTGGCGCGGGTCAAGCGGCCGAGACTGAAGCCATCCTGCAGCGAGCGGGCTTCGTCGATGTGCGCAGCGAGCCCGACCTGGCCAAGATCCTGCGAGTGGTGCATGGGCGACTTCTCTGACGAGGAATTTGCCCCGCTGTGCGTGCCAGTGGCGCTGTGGCCGGCTGGTTCGCGGGATCCAAAGACCGCGCGCTACATCCGCTTGGCGACGGGAATTCAAGCAGGTGGGCTGCGCTTGCGGTCCCCACTGCCCGAAGATCTGCGCGGCGTGCCGCTGTCGACCCGCTTGCAGCTACCGGCTCCGCTGCCGTTTATGCCCGACGGTGCGTCTGGTTCGGATGCGGGGATGGCTGATGACGATGCGGGCCCATGGAATGGCGATCTGTCGCTGGTCAGCGTGCCGCAGGAAGTTGTCCTGCGCGATGGCCAGGGCGAACGCGCGGAGCTTCGTCGCTTGGCCTTTGTCCGTCTGCCCAAAGCGCAGCGCGCGCGCATCGATCGCTACGTCACGCTGCGGCTGCTGTCGGACGAATAGCGCACCGCGGATTGATTCGCTGCGGCGAGGTTGATACCCTCCGCCGCCTATGTCGATCTCGCTTTCTCTTCTTGATCTGTGCGCAGAGCTGGGCCGGGCCGCGGCAGCCGCGCTGCGTGCGCAGAGTGCGTCGCCGACCGCCGTTCCCGACGAGCTTCCCGTGCAGGCGGCCAGCCGACCCGAGTTTGGCGACCTGCAGATTGCCGGCTGTCTGCAGCTGGCCAAGCCCTTGGGCAAAAAGCCGCGCGACCTGGCGCAGATCGTGGCCGACACACTGGCCCAGCACGCCGACGTGCAGCGCGTCGAGATCGCCGGCCCCGGTTACGTCAACCTGCACCTGAAGGACACCTGCTTGGAACGCCTGCTGCATTCGCAAGCGGGCAGCGAACACCACGGCGTGCGGCAGCGCTTCGCTGGGCAGACCGTGGTGGTGGATTACTCGTCGCCGAACGTCGCCAAGCCGATGCACATCGGGCACATCCGTTCGACGATCATCGGCGCGGCGCTGGCTCACGTGCTGCGGGCGGTGGGCTATCGCGTGGTGACGGACAACCATCTGGGCGACTGGGGCACGCAGTTTGGCAAGCTGATCGTCGCCTATCGCCTGTGGCTGGACAGCGACGCGTACCAGCGGACGCCGATCGCCGAACTGGTCCGCCTGTATCAGAAGTTCGTCAGCGAAGAAAAAGCGCAGGCGCAGTCGCTGGGCCTGAAGAAGCCGGATCGCAGGGCGGCCGGCGAGGGCGAAGAAGAAGAAGCGGAAGAAGAGACGCCGCAGGCCGTGACTCCGCTTCTGGCCCAGGCGCGGGAGGAGCTGGCCAAGCTGCAGGCCGGTCACCAAGAAAACTACGCCTTGTGGCAGGAATTCGTCCGCGTGTCGCTGCAGGAATTCCATCGCACGTACGCGCGGCTGGGCGTCGTGTTCGATCACGAGTTGGGCGAGAGCTTCTACAACGATCGCTTGGCGACCTTGGTCGATGCCCTGCAGCAGCACGGCTTGGCCGAGCCGAGCCTGGGCGCCATCATCTGTCCCGTCGAAGGCGCGCCGGCTCCGCTTCTTGTACGCAAAGCCGACGGTGCGTTTCTGTACGGCACCACCGACATCGCGACCGTCGAGTATCGCGTGCGCACGTTTCAGCCTCGCCGCATCTTGTACGTCGTTGGAGCGCCGCAACAGCTGCACTTCAAGCAGGTGTTCACGGTAGCGCTTTCGTATCTGGCGAAGATCGGCGTGCTGTCGGACGCGAACCCGGGACCCAGCTTGGAACACTTGATGTTCGGGTCGATGCGCTTCCGCGATGCGCAGGGCAACTGGTCGACGGGCAGCACGCGCCTGGGCAATGTGCCCTTGCTCGATGAGTTCTTGGACATGGCGACCGAAAAGGCACGCAGCGTCGCCAGCGAAAAGAACGCCGAGCTGACATCTTCCGAACTGGCAGAGGTCGCGCGCGTCGTCGGCATCGGCGCCATCAAGTACAACGACCTGTGTCGCGATCGCATCGCCGACATCCACTTCGACTTGGACAAAGCGATGGCCCTGGATGGCAACACGGCGCCGTACATTCAGTACGCCTACGCTCGCCTGCGATCGATCGGTCGCAAAGCGGCTGCGGAAGGCATCGCAGCGACCTCGCCGCGCTTGGCGCACCCAGCGGAACGCGCGCTGGCCCGTCGCATCCTGGACTATGGCGCGGTGGTCGAAAAAGTCGCTGAGACCTGCAAGCCGCACTCGCTGTGCGAGTACCTGTATGAGCTGGCTGGCGCCGTCAGCACGTTCTACAACGAAGTGCCCGTGCTGAAGGCCGATGCCGACGAGCGGGCGAGCCGCCTGGGCCTTTTGGAACTGGCCGCCCGCACGCTGCGCCACGGCCTGTCTTTGCTGGGCATTGGCGTGCCAGAGCGCATGTAGTTTTCCGGTGCCAAGCCGGCGCAGCCCCCTGCGGTTGCGTCGGGCTTGCTCTCGCCCGTGCAACTGTGCAGTCTGGAGAGCTGTGGACCGGGAGCCACAGCGTCAGACCGAAAGGGAGCCGCCGGAAGCGCCTCGACCGGCGCTGCACAAGCCCCAGGTCAGTCGACCGCTAGCGAGCCGAGCCCGGCCCGGCCGGGATGCCGCCCCCAAGCGCGGCGAGCCCGCGTTTGAGCCGCCAGGCACGACGCAGGCGCTGTTCCCGCAGCGCTTCCGTCAGCTTTGTGTGTTCGGCGTCCTTCTGGCCTGCTTCTTCTTTTTGATCGACGTGTACTACCCGTGGCCGCAGGCGGTGGTGTTCGGCCCGCGGCAGTTCTTCGGGCTGCGGACGCTGTGGGTCGCGGGGTACATGATGCTGCTCGCGACCTCGTACATCGGCGAGCTGGACTTCCGCGCGCAGGTCATCCGCGACGTGCTGTGGACCGCGCTGGGCGCTATCTGCGTCGGCCTTTTGTGCGCACACACCGGGCGGCTGGCCAGCCCGCACTACGGCAGCCTGATCATCTTGATGCTGGCTCGCTTCGTCCTTCTGCCGGGAGCCTTCCTGCGCGTGGCCCCGGTGTCGGGCTTCATGCTGCTGTTGTTTGCGACCTTCGCCTGCCTGTGGCCGTCGCCGTTTCCGCGCCCCGGCTTCTTCGGCTTTCACGGTGTGATGACCTTGTCGGTGATCGTTGGCGCGATGGTGCCCGGCCTGCTGGGCGCGATCGCTGCTGACCGCCTGACGCTGGGCTTGGCGACCGCGCGCTTGATGGGGCGCTATCGCCTGATTCGTCGCCTGGGACAAGGCGGCATGGGCGAAGTGCACTTGGCGTATCACGCGTCGCTGCGAAGGCCCTGCGCCGTCAAGATCCTCAAGGAAGGGATCGGCGACTCGATCAGCATCGCCCGCTTTGAACGCGAGGCCGAGGCCGCCAGTCGGTTGCGCCATCCCAACACCATCGCCGTCTTCGACTTTGGGCGTACCGCCGCCGGCCAGCCGTACTACGTGATGGAATTTCTGGACGGCTGCGATCTGGCGCAGCTCGTGCGCAAAGAAGGCCTGCTGTCGCCCGAGCGTGCGGTGTACCTGCTGGAACAGATCGCGGGCTCGCTGGCCGAGGCGCACTCGCTGGACATGATCCACCGCGACGTGAAGCCCGGGAACCTGTTCGTCACCACGATGGGCGGCGCCGGTGACTTCGTGAAGGTGCTGGACTTCGGGCTGGTCAAAGGCGTCGATCTGGGACCCGATCTGACGCGGCCGGATGCCTTTATGGGAACGCCGCGCTACATGGCGCCCGAAGCGCTGTGCGGCCAAGCGGTGGACTGCCGCGCCGATGTGTATGCCCTGGGCACCGTCGCGTACTTCATGCTGTGTGGCGAGCCGCCGTTTTCGTCAGGCGATGCCTACCTGGATGTCTATCGCCAGATTCACGATCCGCCGCCGCCGGTCAGCAGCCGTCGCGATCCCAGCCTGCCTTCGCCTTCGCGCGAGCTGCTTGAGATCCTCGATCGCTGCCTGCAGAAAGAACGCGATCGCCGCTTCGCCAACGCCGCCGAGGTCCTAACGGCGCTGGAAAAAACACCCGAGCACGGTCGCTGGCGGGCGCCCCTGGTGTCGGCGAGCGCCCGCAGCCGCGCCCTGGTGGAAGAGCTAGCCGAGCTTGCTCATTCCGCTGACGAGCTAGCGCCCACCGATCCACAAGGCGCCGCAGCATCGGGCGATCGCCTGCAGCCGTTGGTCGATGGGCAGCTACCCCCCGCTGACCCGCAGTGACCCGACGCCGTTACTTGCCGGCCAGGATTTCTTTCTTCAGACCACCGTCGGCTGGCTCTTTGCCCAGCCACAGTGAAAACATCGCGTCGGCGAAGTCCTTGCCTTCGATCGTCACCGAGCTACCGCCTTGCACAGCGACGGTCGTTCCCTTGCCGGGGACGTAGCTGACCAGGATCGTGGTGCCCTCTTTGGCGTCGCCGATGACGCCGCCCAGCTTGTCCAGCGCAGGCTGCCAAATCGCCGCCTTGTCGGGAGCGTTCTTCTCAAAGCCCTCTTTGTACGCGCCCAAGATCTTGGCCTTGTCGACGCTGCGCAAGAACGTCATCTGCAAGGCGCGCGTGCTGTCGGCCTTCAGGATGGCCGCCGGGTCGGTTGCCGTCTCTTCGACGTACAGCGCACCCACGTAGACCTTGACGATGAACTTCTTGCGGATGCCCGCGCCGTTGATCTTCAGGGTCTTGCCACCGACGCTCAGCGTCTCGGGCACTTCGATCCCAGCGACCGAGCGCGCATCAGCCGCATCAGCCAATAACAGAAGGGTAGATAGGACGACAGCCAACTTCTTCATCGTGATCCTCCGATTGAGCGTTCCTTCTGATGCTACAGCCGGGGATCGTGGCTTCTGGAAGTTTTTGTTCGCGCCGGCGGGGGCTTATGGGTTCTGCTGCGCGGGCTGAATCGGATGGCCTTGGTCATCGGTCAGAAACGACTGCCCCTGGAACGCCAGGAAGATGCCGACTGCCGTCGTGCTGTGCCGCGAAGTCAGCACCAAGCCGCCGTCCTGGAACGGGCCGTTGTCGCGTGCATACGGTCCGCTGTTGCCCTGGTTCATGTGCACGTCGTGCACACCGATGATCGATCCGCCCGATCGAATGCAGGCGCCAAAGACATAGGCGGTTACTGCATCGCCGCTTTCAACCGCGCGTCGCACGTAAAAGTCGATGTAGTCCTGCAGATCGTCCCAGGCGCCCGGTGATGTGGCCGGCATGGTGTTCATCTCGTCGCGATCGAACAGGTGCTCGCGCACGTAGTCCAGCGCCAGGTCGGGGTTCTTGCCCTCGCGTCCGTTCGCGTGAAAGCCCTCGGGCAAGGCCGACAAGGCCGCCAGCTTGCGCTGCCACAGATCGGCCCGCGCCTGATGGACCTTGGCCTGCTTCAGCAGGTTGCTGTCGATGTAATAGAGCAGCTCGGATTCTGCCCCGGCCCCCACCCGCGACTGTACGTTGACCGGCGACTTCCACTTGCGAAACAGGCTCTGCGTTTTGTCGACCAGTTCTTCAAGGACGATCTGGTAGTGCGGGCTTTTTGCGTCGTCATCTTCGCGATAGCCCTTGATGATGCGTGCTTTTAGAACGCCATATTCCATGGTCCACCTTGAGTTTGAAGGAACCGGCGGCGCGGCCGACGTGCTGCGTGCGCCGTCGAGGGATGCAGTGTCTACGAGATCTCTGACAGATCGAACTGCACGCCGGCTCGACCCAGGCGCGCGACCAGCGGCATGCCCAGCGCGGCAGCCGGTGTCTGCACGCCGCCCTGTCGTGCATCCCCATGGGTTTCGACCAGCAGCAGAATCACTTCCGACAGCATGCGCGACGTCGATGCATAGCCCGGATCTCCCTCGCCACGCAGCGTCAGCAGGGCCTGCGCGCGATCTGAACCCGCGACAAAGCCACGCACGTCGACCGTTTCC
>JAYRFD010001156.1:0-1968 GCA_041908565.1 Polyangia bacterium
CAGGCTGCCTCGCCGGCTCTGTCGATCGGAGGACAGCAGCGCCCCGGCATTGTGCATCGCTTGGACCAAGGAACATCCGGCGTCTTGGTCTGCGCAAAAGATGAACCGACGCTGGTGGGATTGCAGGCTCAGTTCCAGGCCCACAGCATCACCCGGCGATATCTGGCCATCGTCGAGGGAACCCCCGCCGCAAGTGGCAGCTTTTCGACCCGCTATGGCCGCCATCCCAGCGATCGCAAGCGCTTCACGGCGCGCGGCGGTAACAAGCACGCCGTCACCCACTTTCGTGTGATCGAAGCACTGCCGGCCGGACCCGCTGCGCTGGTCGAGGTGTCTCTGCAGACGGGTCGCACGCACCAGATCCGCGTGCACTTCAGCGAGGCGGGCTACCCACTTCTGGGCGATCCGCTCTACGGCAGCCAGCGGCCCAGTCGTGGGGCCTTGCTGCGCTCGCTGAGTCACAAGCTCGCTCGACAAGCCTTGCACGCGGCGGTGCTGGGCTTTCGCCATCCCATCACGCAGGCCTGGCTCGAGTACTCCGTCGCGCCCCCCGGCGACTTCCAAGACGCACTGCAGTGCCTGCGCGGCCCCGCAGTCTCCCTCGCCGCACAGCCCCCTGCCAGCGGCTCCGCGTGATAAACTCGGTCACGATGAACTCGCAACCAGGCAGCGCGACGAGCGAAAATGGCGAGCTGGCGGGTGCGGTTCTGCACTCCCCGCTGCTGAATTCGCTGGGCGTGCGGCATGGTTTCACAACGCGCTTGGGCGGGGTCTCGTCCGGTCGCTATGCGACGCTGAACCTGGGCGATCGCTGGGGAGACTCGGCGGCGGCCGTGCAGGAAAACCTGCGCCGCGTCAGTCAGATCTCGGGTTTTTCTGTCGGTAGCCTGTGTCAAGTCAATCAGGTGCATGGCAACCACGTCGCGCTGCTGTCGGTTCCCGAGCGTCGACAGCGCGAAGCCGATGGCATGGCATCGCAGGACCCACTGACGCTGGCCGTCTATTCGGCGGACTGCGTGCCAGTCCTTTTGGCCGACGGATGCGGGCGGGTGGCCGCCGTGCACGCGGGCTGGCGCGGAACCGCCGCTGGCATCGCAGCCGAGGCAGTCGCTGCACTTGAACGCCTGGGCGCCAGCCGTGCCCAGATCCGCGCCGCTCTGTTCCCGTCGATTGGGCCCTGCTGCTTCGAAGTCCAAGACGACGTCGCCGAGATCTTTGGCCGCGTGCAGCCAAGCAGTGTCGGGAAGCAAAGCAACGGTCGGTGGGTTGTCGACTTGTGGCAGGCCAACCGTCTTTTCCTGCTGCAAGCTGGCCTGCGCAGTGAACACATCGAAGCGTCGCCGGCCTGCACCTGCTGCGACGCCAAGCAGTTCTTTTCATACCGGCGGGACGGCGCCGGAATCGGACAGCACATGGCTTACATCGTTGGAGGGAGTGCGTGACAACAGCCAACAAGATCCTCGCTGGACTCTTGATCTCGGTTGGGGCGCTGGGTGGCGCGTTTGGCGGTGGGTACTACGTCGATCTGAAGCAGCGTCGCGTCGTCGAAAAACAGCTCGCCGAAGCCGAAAAGAAGAACACCACGCAGGAAGAGAGCCTGACCAAAGATCTGGTCCGCGCGCGTGGGCGGTCGCAATTGCTCGAAGCGGTACTGGCGCTGGTGTACCAAAACAGTGGCTTGGCGTTCGACCGCACCGTTCGCGCACAGGCTCTGTCGGGCCGGATCGGGCTGAACATTCAGACCGAACTCGACGAGACGCGCACGCTGATCATGCAGCAGAAGCCCGAGGCCATCGGCAAGCTGCTGAACCTAGCAGACAAGTTCGAGCGCGTGGTCGGTCTGACCTTGCCGAACGCAGCGCCTCCCCCGGTCAAGCCTCCGGCCCTTGCACCCACGCCAGCGACGCAGCCAGCTTCTGCAACCGGACAAGCGGCCCCCAGCCCAGCCGCCCCCGTGGCGACCGCCAG
>JAYRFD010001157.1:0-5216 GCA_041908565.1 Polyangia bacterium
CCGCAGTACTTGGCAGCCGAGCCACCGGCCTTAAAGCTGTTGATGGTCTGCTCGATGGTGTTGGTGTCCGACACCACCTTGTTGATCACGTTGGTCAGAGTGGTGTTGGAACCACCCGTCGCCTTCGGCATGCATTCCAGCTTGCCGTCGTAGGCGTTCAGCACCAGGTTCTGGCCGGCGCTGCAGTCCGGCGGAGCCAGACCGGCCGTCAGAGCCTGCGTGCAGTTCATGTTTCGCTGACCGTCGACCGCGATGAGCTGACCATCATCGCAGTTCGGCAAAGTAATACCGCCCGGCGGAACAACCACCATGCTTCCGACTGAGTTACCAGGACAGCCGGAAAGCAGTGGGACCGCCAGTGCCATCGTGAGGCTAGTTAGGAAAATGGTTCTGCGCATGACCCCTCCCAGGAGTGTAGTAAGCATTACAGTAATTATTCGACTCATACCAAGTCAACGAGCATTCGATAAAGGTGCGCAACCGCTGACTTGTTGCTCCGTCGCCAACGCCAACTGCGCCCCAGGAAGCGGGAAGCAGAGGCTCTTCGACGAGCCGCCTCGCGCCGGAAACAGTCGCCAGGGCAGCTTTGGCCAGCCGCCCAGGTGCCAAACAAAATGGGGTTTGCGGATGACCAGCGGACTAGCTGGCCGACGAAGACTTGCCGGACGAATCGGCTGATTCAGACGCGGAACCTGCGGGGCTGGTGGCGGCCGATGCATCGCTTGCGGAAGTGGCTGTGGATGAAGCGCTGCTGCCGGACGTCGCGTCGGTCGTGGCTTCTGCGTGCGTGCCGGTGCCGCCCTGACGCTTCACGGCATCGCTCAGCGCCGAGACAAAGCCACCCAGGGCCTTTTCCAAGTCGCCGGCCAGCCGGTCCAAGCGCCCGCGCAGGACGCCCCAGCCTTCCTCGCCCACGTCGCGTAGTTCGTGGATGCGGTGCATGGCGTCGGGATACTGCTCTTTGACCTGCGCGATTTCTTTTTCGATCACGCTGCGGGCCTGCGCCGTCGCTTGAGCCAAGTCAGCGGCCAGCTTGCTCTGCAGCGTATCGACCTGCTCGCCAAGGCCGCTGAACTGTTCCAGCAGCTTGCGCCGCAGATCATCAAAGCTCGCCGCTGCGGGGGAAACAGATGGCGCCGCGCTGTCTGCGGGCTGGGCCGAATCGGAAGCGGCGGCCGGCGCCGCATTCTGGCTGTCGGCTGGAGGCGTTTCGGGATCACTCATGGCATGTGCTCCTGCTGTTTACTTTTTTGGGTGGTTACATCTTGCCACAAGCCCGGGGCGCTCGATCTTCCCCCTGTTCGTCGACAGCAAGATCGTTTACAGCTCGATGTCATGAGCATGCAATCCACCATCGAAGCGAAGCTGCGCAGCGCGCTGTCGCCGATTCACCTGGAAGTCATCAACGAAAGCCACCAGCACAGCGGCCCTCCCAATGCCGAGTCGCACTTCAAGGTCATCGTCGTTTCCGAAAAGTTCACCGGGCGGTCGCTGATCGAACAGCAGCGCCTGGTCAACGCCGCCCTGGCCGACGAGCTAAAGGGCGCCGTGCACGCGCTGAGCATGAAGACCATGACCCCCGAAAAGTGGCAGGCGGCTGGTGGTCACATCACGCACGAAACGCCGCTGTGCCGCGGCGGATCGAAGCACGAGCACCACTAGCTGTTTCAATCCGCGCTTTTGATTCGTTAGACTGGGCCCCCCATGGCTCGGTCTGATGAGAATCCCACCGCCCAGTTCAGCATCGCGCCCGACGAAGTGCGCGTCACTGCAGAGCTGGCTCGCCTGTATCTACATCCCGACGAAATCAGCCGCACCGCCGACGAGCTTTCCCGCGTCTTGGAATACGCCGCGAAGCTGCGCCAGGTCGACGTGCAAGGCATCGAGCCCACGGTCCATGCAGTTCCCTTGGACTGCCCGCTGCGCGACGATGCCGTCGGTCCGCACATCCCACTGACGGAAGCCTTGCAGCAGGCTCCTCTTGGCCAAGACCGCTTCTTCGTCGTGCCCGCCATCTTCGAAACAGGGGACGAAGGCTAAATGAGCACCAATCAGACGCCCTTTTCGTCCTTTTCCGGTCTGTCGGATCTGGTGGCCGCCGTGCACAGCCAGCGCCTGTCTGCCGTCGACGCAACGCGGGCCTATTTGGACCGCATCGCGGCACACGATGCACAGCTGGGATGCTTCCTGCGGCTTGCCAATCAAGGGGATGACGACCCTGCCGGATCGGCCCTTGCACAAGCTGCCGCCGTCGACGCACGCGTTCGGGCAGGCGATGGCCCCAAGCTGCCGCTGGCCGGTGTGCCGGTGGGCTTAAAAGACGTGCTGTGTACGCGCGGCCTGGCCACCACGGCGGGATCGAAGATCTTGGCCGGCTGGGTGCCGCCGTACGATGCCACCGTCGTGCAGCGTCTGCGTCAGGCCGGCGCAGTGATCGTCGGCAAGCTGAACATGGACGAGTTCGCGATGGGCAGCTCGAACGAAAACTCCGCGTTCTTTCCCTGCCGCAATCCCTGGGACCTGACGCGCGTGCCCGGTGGCAGCTCGGGTGGAGCCGCCGCTGCCGTCGCAGCCGACCTGGTCCCGCTGGCCTTTGGCAGTGACACTGGCGGATCCATTCGCCAGCCCGCCGCGCTGTGCGGGGTCGTCGGCCTGAAGCCGACGTACGGTCGCGTGTCGCGCTATGGCGTCGTGGCGTTTGCCAGCTCACTGGATCAGATTGGGCCGCTGGCTCGCAGCGTCGAAGATGTCGCACGCGCCTTGCAGGTCATCGGTGGACACGACCCACACGACGCGACCAGCTTGCCGCACCCCCAAGCCGACTACATGGCTGCTTGCACCGCTGAGCCAACGAATGTGAATCAGCCCCTGCGTGGCCTGCGCATCGGCCTGCCGCGCGAATACTTCGTCGCCGATGGGTCTCGGGCGGCCGACGGCAGCAGCACCGGCACTGGCTTGGATCCGCAGATCGCGCGCGCCGTGCAACACGCGC
This sequence comes from Polyangia bacterium, assembly GCA_041908565.1. GTDB lineage: Bacteria > Myxococcota_A > Polyangia > Palsa-1104 > JAEUJZ01 > JAEUJZ01. Next base: position 2,993 of record JAYRFD010001157.1, read on the forward strand.
TGTCCGTCCTGCAAGCGCAAGGGGCGCAGCTTGTCGACGTTTCCCTGCCGCACACCGAATACGCCATCGCCGCCTATTACTTCATCGCAACGGCCGAGGCATCGTCCAACCTGGCCCGCTACGACGGTGTGCGCTATGGCCTGCGCGAATCGGCAGCCAGCCGCGAAGCGCAAGCCGCAGGGAAAAGCGCGCTATTCGACATGTACTGCCGCACGCGCGCCGCCGGCTTCGGGGCGGAAGTGAAGCGCCGCATCCTTCTGGGCACCTACGTGCTGCGTTCCGGCTATTACGACGCGTATTACCGTCGAGCCAGCCAGGTGCGCACGCTGATCCGCCGCGACTTTACGCAGGCCTTCGAAACGTGCGATCTGATCTGCACGCCGACCTCGCCCGTGTTGGCGTTTCGCAGCGGCGAACGCAGCGACCCGCTGGCCATGTATTTGGCGGACATCTACACGATCTCGTGCAACTTGGCGGGGCTGCCCGGCCTGTCGATTCCCTGCGGCTTTGCGACGCCGTCCGACGGAACGCGACCGCTGCCCATCGGCCTGCAGCTTCTGGGACCTGCACTGTCGGAAGCCGGCCTGCTGCGGGCAGGCGCCGCGTATCAGCGCGCGACCGACTTTCACACCCGCCGCGTTCAGCCGCCGATCGGAGGCGATGCGCAATGAGCGACTTCGAAGCCGTGATCGGGCTGGAATGTCACGTCCAGCTGGACACCCACAGCAAGCTGTTCACGACGGCCGCTACATCCTTCGGGGCCGATCCCAACCAGCACATCGATCCGCACACGCTGGGACTTCCCGGCAGCCTGCCTGTCCCCAACCGGCGCGCCATCGAGCTTGCCCTGCGCATGGGCCTGGCCTGCGGCTGCACCATCCGTTCGCACAGCCAGTTCGCGCGCAAGCACTACTTCTATCGCGACTTGCCCAAGGGCTATCAGATCAGCCAGTACGATGCGCCGATCTGCGAAGGCGGCTCCGTCGAGTACTGGCAAGACGGCGCGCTGCGCAGCGTTCGCTTGACGCGCATTCACTTGGAAGAAGACGCCGGCAAGAACGTGCATGTGGCGGGCGGAATGGTGTCGCTGCTGGACTACAACCGTGCCGGAGTGCCGCTGATCGAAGTCGTTTCGCAGCCCGATCTGCGATCGGCCGCCGAAGCCGCAGAGTACCTGCGCGCCATTCGCCGGCTGGTGCGGTATCTGGGAATTTCCGACGGAAACATGGAAGAAGGCTCGCTGCGCTGCGATGCCAATGTGTCGATCCGTCCGCGCGGCAGCGAACGCTTGGGCACCAAGGTCGAGATCAAGAACATCAACTCGTTCCGCTATGTCGAAAAGGCCATCGAGCACGAGATCGCGCGCCAGACCGATCTGGTGCTGCGCGGGGGTAGCGTGCGCGCCGAGACGCGTGGCTGGGACGGCGAACGAGGCATCAGCCGCAGCCAGCGCAGCAAGGAAGAAGCGCACGACTATCGCTATTTTCCCGATCCCGATCTGCCGCCGTTGCACGTCGATGCGGCATGGCGCGACCGGGTGCAGGCCAGTTTGCCAGAGCTACCCATCGCGCGGCTCCGTCGATACAGCGAGGCGCTGGGCCTGCCGCTGCAAGATGCGCTGCTTTTGACCAGCGAGCGAGATCTGTCCGACTACTTCGATGCTGTGCTTTCGACCTGTGGAATCGGCAAAGCGACCGCTGCGGTGTCGGCCGATCAGCGCGGGCTGGCCAAGCTGGCCGCCAACTGGCTGTCGTCGGAACTTCTGGGCGCGCTCAATCGCGATGGCAAGAACCTGTCGCAGTCACCGATTTCTGCCACCGCGCTGGGAGAGCTCGTGCGCTTGGTTTCCGACGGAACGATCAGCGGAAAGCAAGGCAAGGACGTGTTCGCGCGCCTGTACGCCGGCGAATCGACATCGCCCGCCGCCTTGGTCGATGCGCTGGGCCTGCGCCAGATCAGCGACCCCGCCGTGATCGAGGCTGCGTGCCGTGCCGTGCTGTCCGCGCCAGCCCACCAAAAACAAATCGAGCAGTACCACAAGAACCCCAAGCTGCTGGGCTTCTTCGTCGGCAAAGTCATTGCCGAAACCGGCGGACGCGCCAAGCCCGATGCGGTCAGCGCCCTGCTGGTGCGACTGCTTGCCGAGCGCGCGCCGCCAACGTCCTAGCCAGGAAAAAGCCCATGTCGCGATCGCCCAGTTATCCGCCGCGCTCGTCGCCGGCGC
>JAYRFD010001158.1:0-7254 GCA_041908565.1 Polyangia bacterium
GTTGACGGCGCGCGGCAGGTTCTGGCCATAGGTCGCCAGCTGCAAATGGGCCGAGACGGCCGCCAGAGGCGTGCCGATCTCGTGCGCCAGCTGGGCAGCCAGCTGACCGAGGGCAGCCAGGCGTTCTTTGTCGCCCAGTTCGCGCTGCACGCTAAGCAACAGCTGATTTAGCTGCTGCAGCGCTTCGTTCTTGCGCTGCAGATCGCGCGTCGCCGCTGCGATGTCGTCAGCCAAGCGGCTGTTCAATGCGCGAATCGCCTCGTCGGCTTCGGCCAGCCGTTCCAGCATCGCGTTGAAGCCGCGGCTCAGGCGGCCCACTTCGTCGTCACGCGTCGTCGCGACGCGGCGCTGCAGGTTGCCCTGTTCGACTTCACGCATGGCCAGCGCCAGATCCGAAACGGGCTTGGCGACCACGCGGTTGACGATCCAAGCCGTTGTCAGCAGCAGCACCAAAAGTGCCGCCAGCGCCGTCGCGCCCGAGATGCGCAGCTGATCGCTGAGCACCTGCTCATAGCGATCGGTCGGCACGGTCACACGCAGACGGCCGCGCTGCAGTCCCGCCAGATCCAGATCGACCACCGCCGTAAAGCAGCGCTCACAGGCCGAAGGATCTTGGCTGGTGCGGATGTTGCGGCTTCGTCGCTGAGCCTGCGGCTGCGTCGGAAAGACCTGCCCCCAGCGCGTCGATGTGCTGCGCCAGGGCAGGCGCCACTGCGGCTCTCCCAAGCGCGCGGTCGGCGGGCGCGCGCTTTCGCCGTGATCCAAAAGGGCGCGACGCGCGTCGTACTGCACGGCGCGTTCGGGCTTGGCTTTGCCGCCGGATCGTGTGCGCTCGGGGTGTGAGATCTCGACGCCGCCGCTTTGCTGAAGGACGATCTGCAGCGGCTCGCCGATCTCGTTGTCGATCAGCAAAGACAGGTCGAAGATGCGGTGCCGCCCGCGCCACTCTTCCAAGCGCGCTTTGACTTCGTCGTCGGATCGCTCGCGCTTCAGATACTCTTCCAAGCTGACTGCCAGGTCGCGGGCGGTCGCTTCAGCCTCGGCGCGCATGTGCGTCGTGACGCGCCCCTTCATCAAGTAACGTCCCGCCAGCGTGCTGGTGACCAGCACCAGCAGCAGCAGAGCGGACAGCAACCCGACGAGTTTGGTGCGCAGGCTCAAGGGGAATGATCTGTCGAGGCAACCGGCGAAGGGTGCGTCGCCGCGTGTGTGATTCGGCTGTCCAAGGCGGCGCGTGCTCTTGCTGGATCGTTGGTGATCACGGCATCGACACCCAGGGCCGCCAGCGCTGCGATTTCACTGGCATCATCGACGGTCCAGGTATGAACAAAGAATCCCCGTCGTCGCCAGTGCCCCATCGAAACGGCGTCGATCAGGGCCGCGTCGGGGTGCACGGCCTGCAGCGGCAAAAGCGGCGTCAGCCAGGCATCGCGCAGGGGACGCGCTTGATCGCGATGGAACAGAAACGCCAGCGGCAGCGTCGGCAGCAAGTCCGCCGCCGTGCGAGCAAAGCGCCACAGCTGAAACGGATCAAACGACGACACCAGCGTCGTGCCAGTCGGACGTCGGCCGCGACGCAAGACATCGCCGACGGCCGCAGCCAGACCGTCGTCATGCACCAACGCAGCGTAGTCTGAAGCGGTCTTCACATCGCGTGACTTCAGCTCGATGTTGACCAGCGCATCATCGCCCAGCGTCGCCAGCACTTGCGCCAAGGTCGGCACGCGCTCGCCGCGACCGACGTCATGGCGCTGCAGATCGGACAGGCTGGACGTACGGACATCGATGCCGCTGCCGGCTTTTCCGCCGGTCACACGCCCCAGATCATCGTCGTGCACGACCACTGGCTCGCCGGATGCGCACAGCATGACATCCAGCTCGACTCCGTCGGCGCGGTTCGCCATGGCCTGGCGAAAGGCCAGCAGCGTGTTTTCGGGATACGCCGCTGAAGCACCGCGGTGTCCCAACACCAGCGGTCGCTTCCGACGTGCAAGAAATCGTGGGCTCGACATGCAGAACGGAACCAGGTGGAAACGAGAGGACTAGTGCCCCTTCTTCTTGCCGGGCTTAGCCGGCGGCGCCGCTTCCGCTTCACCTTGGTGAATGCCCAGAAGCTCGACGTCGAAGCACAGGTCACCGTAGGCTTTGCCCGGTCCGCGCGGCTCGTTGCCGTACGCGATGTCGGCGGGGATCCACATGCGCCGCTTTTCGCCGACGACCATCAGCTTCAAGCCGATGCGCCAGCCCTTGATCAGAAGCTTCAGCGGGAACTTGGGCGGCACTGGCTTTTTTTCCGACGTGTCGAACATGAAGCCGTCGCGCTGCTGCCAGCCCACGTACTTCACTTCGACCAGGTTGGACTCGTCGGGGTGCTGCGTGCCGGTGCCCTTTTGCAGCACTTTCGACACCAGGCCCGAGGGATCTTTTTCCGCGTCGGCCGGTGGCTTGGCGACGTCAGCCGGGGCTGGAATCTTGGGCATCACCGGGGCTGTGGCGACCGCCGTTTCGGCTCGGGACACAGGAGCCGCAGCCAGCCACGAAAGGGCCAGGCAAAGCGGCATCGCGACGGGGCTCCACGACTTGGAAGCAGCGATTGACATAGCCAGACTCTAAGCCGCCGTCCTTGCCTCGGGAAGCCCATTTTTTCCGTCGGACATTCCAGTACTTAGAGCCGCCCGCCAGCCGCCTGCGCTGGCTGCCCGCGCACGGGGCGACTGTGATAAACAAGGGGCATGCGCTTTTCCCCTGCCGCTCGGCGTCACTTGCCGGTGGTTAACTCTGGCCCGGTGCGTGTTGATGCGCCCCCGGACACTGGCGAAGCACCGCCTGCGCGGGCCCGTCATCCTGCCTGGATCAAGTCGCGTCTGCCGTCGGGAAAGACCTTCTTTGAAGTGCGCTCGCTGGTGCACAGCCAGGGTCTGCACACGGTCTGTGAATCGGCTAGTTGTCCCAACATCGGCGAGTGCTGGAGCCGCCGCGCCCTGACCATCATGATCCTGGGCGAGATCTGCACGCGGTCCTGCAAGTTCTGCGACGTACCGACGGGCCGCCCGCTGCCGCCCGACCCGGATGAGCCGCGCCGCGTGGGTGAAACCCTGGCCGCCTTGGGCCTGCGTCATACCGTCATCACCTGCGTCGATCGGGACGATCTTCCCGACGGTGGCGCTGCCCACTGGGCCGAGACAATCCGGCAGGTGCGCACCCACTGTCCCGACATGACGCTGGAAGTCTTGGTCGGCGACTTCAAGGGCCGCACCGTCGATGTGGACACCGTGGTCGATGCCAAGCCCGATGTTTTTGCCCACAACCTGGAAACCGTGCCGCGCCTGTCTCGTCAGGTTCGCGTGCAGGCCAGCTATCCGCGCAGCTATGCCGTGCTGGCCCACGCCAAGCGCCGCGGTGCCGTCGTCAAGACCGGCCTGATGTTGGGCATCGGCGAGGAGCTGGACGAAGTGCGCGAAGTCCTGCGCGAGCTTGCTGGTCTGGGCTGCGACATCGTCACGCTGGGCCAGTATCTGGCGCCCTCGCGTTCGCACCTGCCGATCCATCGCTACCTGCATCCCGACGAATTCGCTCTGCTGCGCGACGAAGCGCTGGCCCTGGGTATCCCCCACGTCGAGTCCGGTCCCTTGGTCCGCAGCAGCTATCACGCCGACGGCCAGGTCGAGATCATCCAGGCTCTGCGAGCCCGTGCGACCGACCCAGCAGCCGAAGCGCAGGCCTCGCCCGCTTCCGACCGCAATGGGCAGCCATCTTCCCCTCGCCACGTGACGGCATGAAGACCGAGGGGGCACCGCCGCCACCGTCGCGGCCGCCGTCTGGGCTGGTCGCGTTGATCGCGACCTTTTTCTACGCTGGACACTCGCCGGTCATGCCGGGGACCGCGGGATCCTTGGCGGCGCTGCCGCTGGCCTATGGGTTGATGGCATATGGCCGGCTGGCCATGGCCGCGGCCATTGTTGTCGTCACTGGCCTTGGCACCTGGGCCGCCGATCGGTACTGCCAAGCGACGGGTCGCCACGACAACCAGCGCATTGTGATCGACGAAGTGGCCGGCGTTCTGGTGACGCTGTCCTTGGTGCCGCGGACGCTGGGCAACCTGATTCTGGGGTTCCTGCTGTTTCGTCTGTTCGACATTTGGAAGCCGGGCCCGGTGCGCATCTTGGATCGTCGCGTCAAGGGAGGCTTCGGCGTGATGGCCGACGATCTGGCGGCCGGCATGTTGGCGGCGGGTCTGCTGTGGTTGGTGCAGCCCGGGCGACTGCCGTTTGCGGTGCCGGGCTGGGCCAGTCCATGACGCTGGACTCTGCAGCTGCAGCTGCCTCTGCTTCTGGCTCCCCCTCGGGGCGGCCTCGGCGCGTTCGACCGTATCCGCTGGATGCGCTGCCGCGACTTCTGCGCGTGCAGGTCGAGCTTGCCCAGGTGCTGTGGGCCCACGTCGCTGCGCTGCTGGGATCGGCGCAGGTGTCGACACCAGAAGGACGCGCCACGATCGAGCGTCGGCTGGGGGGGCGGCTGCACGTCGATGCGCAGGCGCCGTACTTGCTTGCGGCCGAGCGTGTGCCGGCGCTTTTGCGATCGGCCCTGTGCCTGGACATCAGCCGCGTTGCGCCCAGTCCGCTGCGCTGTCTGCTGGCGGTCGATGCGGCGCTCTGCCAAGCGGTGGGCATCGTCGACGCGGCGCGCTTGGCGGATTTGCTGCAGTTGGCGCTGCGCGGGGCGGGCGTGCAGGTCGCCGCGCTGGATGCAGACGGGATTTCGGCCCTGCTGACCGATCCGGGGCTGCGTTCCGCTCTGGTGCTGGATGCGAGCGTGCGCGTCGGAGCGCAGGCCGGTTGGGCGCGCTTGGTCAGCTCTGCTGCGCTGCGCGTTGCGGTTCCACCAACGGGGACCGCACAGGCGGCGCGAACGCTGTGGGCGGCTCGTGATCGCTTGGCAGGCGCCAGCGCTGCGTTGGTTCTGGAAGCCGGCTATGGCTTCCTGCGCAGCCAAGATGTCCTGGACTTTTCCGTCGGAGACGTCGTCCTGTTGGATCACTTTGGGCCGCGTCCGATCACCGGTGGTCCGGTCTGGCTGCGCTTGGGCGGCGGCGTCTTTCCGGGTCATCTCGACGGGGCGGGCGTGACCGTGATAGGGTCCTTCTACCTGCGAGCCCAGGCCATGGCTGATCAGCAAACCGACGAGCCAGCGTCCACGTCCGATGTGGCAGAAACCGTCAATGAATCCCTGCTGCGTGAGCTGCCCGTGCAGGTCACCTGCGAGATCGGACGCGTCACGCTGAGCGCCAAAGAAGTCCTTGAGCTTCGTCCCGGCGCCGTGCTGCCAGTGGGCCGTCCGCTGGCGGGACCCGTCGACTTGACCGCGGGTGGGCGCGTCCTGGCCCGCGGTGAGCTCGTCGACGTCGAGGGCGAGATCGGCGTGCGCATCACCGAGATCGTCAGCTAGCCGCCTCCGTCCGCATCGGGCGGCTCGAGAGAGGCAAGCGGATCAGGATGTGCGCGCGGGTCGACGGGATCGATCGACGGGATCGGGCAGAAAAATTCACAGGTCGAATCCCGCATGGTACTCGTCAGAGTCTACGCATGTCGCGCCGTCGTCATTCTCCATCGACCGCGCTGCGCTTTTTGTCCGATCTTCGTCTGCTGCCCAACGTGGGCCGTCGTGCGCGCAAGCGCGGCGGCAGTTCCTATCGCGTCGGGGCTTCCGCAGGCTCTCGGCGAATGCGCAGCAGCGTGCCCTTTTGGCGTCGTCACCGCACGCCCTTGGCCTTGGGTGGCGTGCTGGTGGCGCTGGCCGCGATCAACCTGTACGTCCTTTACTACCGCAGCAATACGTCGGTGCCCGCGCTGATGGATCTGGCGAACAACGGGCGTCGTGCCGCGCTGAGCCCGCGCCTGCTGGGTCCCCCGGGTACGCCGCCAGTGCCGGCGCGTCCGACGCGCAAGCCGCGCAGTGCGCTGTCGCTGCCTGACTTTCCGCGTGTGGTCGATGTGCACATCAAGCCTGCAGAGCCGCTGTCGGCACTGCTGAAGTCGCAAGGCATCGTCGGTGTCACAGCGGATGAGCTCCTGGCCGCGCTGCGTCCGCTGCAAGATCCAGGTGGCCCTTCGCCACAGCAGACGCTGACGTTCTTCTTCGAATCCGACGACACGCTGGCCGCTGTTGACTATCGCCTGACCGAGACCAGCGCCTATCACCTGGAACGCGTGGCCACCGGCAGCGCTGAGCGCTTCGTCACGCATCGCCTGGATCAGCCGATGCTGCGTTCGCCGCAGGTGGTGACGGTGACGCTTTCGCGCGATGGCGATGTGGCCGGGGCTGTGTCGGCCGCTGGAGAACAGCCCGCCTTGGCCAGCCGCTTGGCCGAGATCTTTGCCTGCGAACAGCCCCTGCATCTGGAGGCCCGCGCCGGCGATCGGCTGCGCGTCTTGATCGAAAAAGTGACCTTGGGCGGCAGCTTTTATCGCTACGGTCGCCTGCTGGCGGCAGAGCTATTGCCCAAGGCTCGCTCGACGGTAGAAGCCGGTCGGTCATCCAGCTTGCGCGCCTTTCTAAGTCCGTCGGCTCTGGTCAACCAAGACAACGCCGGAGCCTCGGCCGGTGCGGCGCGCCATTACTTCACCGAATCGGGCGAGAGCCTGTCGCGATCGCTGTGCCGCATGCCTCTTTCGCTGACGCGACCCGGCGAAGCGTCGGCGTCAAATGGGCGCGCTACTTCCCGTCCTGCGCGGCCCGCCTTGCACTCGGATCGAGCGCGCAGCGCGGTCGACTATCCGGCGCCACTGGGCAGCGCCGTCTTTTCTGCTGCGTCGGGGCGCGTCGTGTTTCTGGGACCGCGCACCCCCGGTGGCCTGACGCTGGTGCTGGCCCACGCCGGCGGCAGTGAGTCGACCTATCAGCACCTGTCGCGCTTCGCCAAGAACCTGCGCATCGGGCAGACCGTGCGGCAGCGTCAGATCGTCGGCTTCGTCGGCCAGACCGGTCCCTATCCAACGGGCCCGCTGGGCAGCGCGCCGCACCTGCACTTCAGCCTGCGGGTCGGCAACAAGTCGGTGGACCCGCTGCGCGATCGCTCTCCGCGAGAAGCCCCCTTACCGGCGAGCGCCCGCACAGCATTTAATGAGTATATGGCGACCTGGCTTGAAGACCTATCGCAGCCCGATTCCGGCCAGCCCGCCCCGTCGGAAACCCGCGCCAATTTGGCGACCCCATAGCCGCCGACGCTACGGGAAGTCTTGAATCATTTAAAATAAA
>JAYRFD010001159.1:0-1938 GCA_041908565.1 Polyangia bacterium
AGATCCTTCGCAACGCGTATTTCGTGCTGACGGAGGAGACGGTGACGCTAGGCACCCAGCTGCTGCGCGTCGTGCGCACCGCTGCGCCCTTCTTGGATCTGGGCGATGCGCGCTTTCAGTATGTGTATCTGAATTCTCGTCTGGATCGGCACGGTCGCAGCGGGCGCTTTCTGTTGATCGACCTGCGGCAAGCCCCCGGTCGCAACGATCCCGGCTTTGAAGAGATGATGGCCGAGATTCGCCCCAAGCTGATGTTCGGCTTTCGTCGCGTCGGCATCTTGACCGCGACGGCTGGCGGTACGCTGCAGGTCATGCGGCACACACGGCAAGACGGGGTGGACGCTTTGATCTCGAGCAACGAGTCCGATCTGCTGTCCTTCTTTCGCGTCAGCACGTCGCGAAAATAAGGCCCGTCGCGAGTCGAAAACCCGCGACCCCGTCCCGTGATAAGCTGGCGGACGGTCGTTCGCACCGCCTGCCGTCGCGTCCGCTCTTCAGGAGAAGCCGATGCACCGTCGTCCACCTGCCCCTGAGCCCGAGATTCCGACTGAGCTAAGCATTCCCCATGTTCCGCCGCTTGAGGTCAGCGACTTCCGCGCGCTGCAGCAAGGGCAGCTTGTCGAGCTCAAGGATGGGCAGCATGGGGTGCTGCTGAGCGTCGATCCCAAGGCCGAGTCCGAGACCTGCGCGCTGCGCTACGTGCGCGTGGTCTGGCCGCGCGATGGGGCCCTGCCCTTGGGTCAGGTCTGCGAGCTATCGGCCACCGCCGCCAGCTTCAACGGCACCTATCTGGTCCATGGCGTGTGGTTTTCCAACCGCGGCACGCTTGCGCCTGAGCGCGTCGTGCTAGAGGCCATTCATCGCGGCTTCATCACCGCGCGCAACTGCGGCGTCACCTGGCCGCTGCCCGCCACCTGGCAGCTCAGCGCGCAGGCGGCCGAGCAGATCGAAAGCTACCTGTACGAAGTCGCTCGCTCGACGGGCTGCGCCTTCCCATTTCATGACATCACCAAGGCGCTTTGCCACATGCACTTGCGCCTTTCCACCGCCAATCCAGCCCAGCTTGACATCGTCAGCGGCGACGCCATCAGCCGGACGCCCAAGAACGATGACGAGATGCTGGGCGTCTGGGCCCGCACCCTGCAGCAGAAAGTCATGCTGTCCGACTTCAGTCTGCCGGGCACCAATCCCACGCGTTAGCCCGTCGCTGCATCGGGCGCAACATCGTCCCAGACGTTCACTCCGCGCTTGTGTTCCAGATCCCGACCGCGCACCACGCAGAAGCGCTGTCCCGTCGGAGCTTCCATCACACACCAGGTCTTGACCGGCCCGATGCGGCGCGCGCCCAGACGCTGCAAGCGAGCCACTTCCGCTTCGATGTCATCGGTTTCGATGTCCAGGTGAACGCGACTTGGGTGATCGACGCGCTGAACTTCGACGTCCAGATCGCGGGCGCTGCCATCCAGGCGTTCGTAGGTTTCGCCGTTTCGGCCCGCGCAGGGCATGCCCAAGGCGGCGCTCCAAAAGCCAGCGGCTTCGTCGAGATCAGGCGTCTGGCAGTCGACAATGAATCCACACAGGCGGCTTCTGTGCATGGGGGCTCCTTGTTGTGTTGGGGCCCGCATCCTATGTCGCTGCGCTGCGCGTTGGAGCGGCGATCAGCGCCGCATGATCTGGCAGGGCTCAAGCGCGGTGCCATCGATGCGCTTGGGACAGACGCGCAGTGCATCCGGCAGAACTTCCACCGACACATAGTGGTGTTCGTTGTAGAAAGCCAGCGGAGGATGCTTGCAGCGTCGCTTGCCCGGCACGCCGCACTTCAGCGGTCGAAGTTCCGCCCCGCCACCGCCGGTGACGATGTAGTTCAGCTGGCCGCGTCGACCGCGTTCGAAGTCGTGATCGTGTCCCGAAAAGACGATGCTGACCCGGTGCTTTTCA
>JAYRFD010001160.1:0-2163 GCA_041908565.1 Polyangia bacterium
GCGTTGTGCAGGTCGCGACTACGGGGTTGGGGTGTTCGCAACGCGTTGTGCAGGTCGCGACTACGGTTTTGACATCTGGTCGAACCATTTGGCGCCCGCCAGCGGGGGGGAGGCGCCCGCTGCCCGCGTCTTCGGCGCCGCGACAGCGCATTTTTTGCGTTCTGCGCGCGGCCGCCGCGCTTGTCCTACAGGCCGGCAGCTCGGTCAAGGTGCACCAGGACCCACACAACCAGGACCCACACAACCAGGACCCCAACTCAAAGAACGCCGACTCCCCCTGCAAGAGCGCCGATGAGTGCGAGGCCCACCACACCTGTGAAAAGGTCGGCAGCCAGCAGATGTGCAAGGCGCCGCCGCGCAAGCCTCCGCCGGGCGCCGTGACCTAGTACCACTGGGTCACTTCACAGGGCCGAGCGCCTCACTGCCATCGAGTCCTCCGGGCTCAGGCAGTCTTTTGCACCGATGGTCGATGGGATGCGAACGCGCATTGCCTAGTGGCCTGCGGAGCGTCGTTTCTTTCGGGGTCTCGGAGGAGTCGATGGCAGCGCGGCTAGCAACGGCAATTCCGGCCAATGACCCAGTCGTACTCGCTTCGCGGACCGGCGAAGTTTGCAGCTGTGACCGTGCGAAAGCGGCCTGGTGTTTCTGGCGGCACGAACCTGCACGGTCACCCAGATTCAGAGCGCGCCTCCACGCGCCCCGACATCCCCCACGCTGGCCCGCGGCTCGATGGTGCGGGGCCCGTTACCTTCTCGACATGCAGTTGTGGATGCACCTGCTGTGTGCCGACGCGCCCTTGATGCCGCGGCACGCGGCCTGACAGCGCTGCATGTGCGTCGGGGGTTTCTTGCCAATCGCCGACGTCGCTTGCTGCGTCTCCTCACAGCGCGGTGCGAGCTGGTCCGGTTCCACCGGCGGGCTCAGCGCCTGTGCAGCGGCAGTCTTCGGCAGCGCATCCGAGTGCTGCGGCGTGGCGCGTCCGGCGCTACTTACGAAAAGGAACAGCACAGCCAGGGCACCCATCCCCGCTGCGCGCGGAAGCATTTTTGCGTGGTTCATACACCCATCGTAGAGCAGTTTGCCCGACGGCTGTCGTTCGGATCGCGCGGCCACGCTTGATCGCAGCGGGGCCCGGTCTTCCACCCGGCGAGGGTCCTCGCGGGGGGGGGGCAAGCAACCCACGGCCCCATGCTGCGGCGATCGCGCTGCCAGCCCGTTCTTGCGTCCACCGCGCCGCGCGCACAATGGCGTGAACCCTGGGCCGGGCTTCGAGAAAAATCGACGCTGCACACGCTAGCGGTCGAGTTCCAAGACGGTCACGCCGTCGCCACCGTCGTTGGAATCGGCTGATCGCACGCGTCGAATCCCCGGAAAAGCTGCGAAGTGGGTGCGGATGGCTTGGCGCAAGATGCCGGTGCCATGGCCGTGCAAGATGAACACGGCGCTGCGCGATTCACGCAAGGCGTCGTCGACGAACTTTTCGGCTCGGGCAATGGCGATGTGGGCGCGTTCGCCGCGTAGGTCCAGCGTGGCGTCGGGGGTTCGCGGCGGAACCGGGGACTCGGCGGTCACGATGCTGACCAGCGGTCCCTGCGGTGACTGCGCGGAACGGGCTGGAATCCGTCCGTGTGCATCCGGCAGAACCAGATCCGCGACGTCGACGTTGACTCGCAGAGATCCGATTTGCACGATGACCTTGCCGCGCACGCAGTCCGACGCGATGCTGCCGACGGCGCCCATACGCGGAACATAGACGCGAGTACCGGCGGTCAGATCCTGTTCCTGCGGCGCCCGTCCGGCGGGGGCTTCGCGCGGCTGAGCCAAGGCCGCAACATCGTGCGAAGCCGAATCGACGCGCTTCTGCAGCCGCTGCAGATCGCTGTTTAGGCCCTGTTCTTTTTCCGCTTCTTGCAGTCGCTTGGTCAGGCTGCGGGCTTCGTCGCGGGCATCCAGTAGCTGACGGCGCGCCGACCGCAAGGCGTCGATGGCTTCGTCGTGTGCTTGCTGCCGCGCTTTGCGCAGCGCGATCTGGGCTTCTTGGCGCAGCGTGGCGGCTTGTTCGGCCTGGCGCTTGGCTTCGGCGCGGTGCTCCTCGGCTTCGCGACGGGCCGCTTCGCTGCGTTCACGCTCGGTCGCCAGGGTCTGCAGCAGGCGATCCAGGCC
>JAYRFD010001161.1:0-2241 GCA_041908565.1 Polyangia bacterium
ATGTGCTCTGCGGTCTTTCGGAGCTGTCTTTCCTATCGGAAAGAACGATCTCAACCTGCTGCGGACCGTCGGCGGTAACCTGCAGCTGGCCGCTGACCTGACTGCGCTGCACGCGGATCAGATACGTTCCAGCTGGCAGATCCAGGTGCACGTGGACGGGCACCTGGGGCTGCAGCAGCAGCTGAGTTTCGATGTGCGGCGAGTTGCTGGGACCCGCCTGGCACCACTGACGTTCATCGCAGGCGCGCAGCCCGGCTGGCGGACGGAACGTCACTTCGACCAAGCGGTCAAAATCAACGTCATAGGCCGCTGCGCAGCCGATGCAGTGCGAGTGCGTCTGGAGCGAGTCCAAGCGGCTTTGACGAACGGCGGTGCCACGACAGCTTGGGCACAGGACATCCCAAAACAGCTCGACCAAGCCAGCGCGAGCCGCCCGCAGAAACGTGCGCAGGACCACGTCGTTTGGCAGTCCCCAGGCAGCCGCCAGCGCCGCCGGTCGCAGGCGCGCAAGCTGCGTTGGGTCACACAGCGCGATGTGTTCGACCAGGCGATCCAGCACCTGTCGTTCGCTGACCGTGGGCGCCATCTCTTCAATCACGCGAGCCGCCCGCTGCCGAACCGCATCCGCTTCGGGCGGCGGCTGCAGCGTGTATGGATCCGGCAGGCCGGCTGTGATGCCCAGGGTCAGCCGCTGCAAAGCCGCCCCCCCGCGACGCACCAGTTCCTGGCAGAACCCCTGGGCACCGATCACACCATCTGCATTCTGGGCATGCGCGCGCGTTCTGACCGTGACCTGCGTGCTGCTTGGCGAAAGCGCTACGAATTCAAACGACAGCACCGCTTCGTCAAAGGGCAGCCCCACGAAGCGCCGCGGTCCGGTGAACAGGCGTCCACGGATCCACTCGTGCGGCTCGATCTCGACGCGCAGCTCGGTCCCGTCGGCGGCCTGCTTTCGACCGCGCAGCAGAAACAGCGGATCGGCGGTATCGGCTGCTTCAAGCTGCCAGCCCGTGTCGCCGACCAGCCGACTGAAGCGCGGTGTGTCGCCGAACGCGGCCCACAGCACATCGCGCGGCACCGGTAGCTCAATGCGCTGCTCTGCTCGGATCAGCAACGCCTCGTCATCCGACCCCAAGGACACCTGTGGCACTGCGCTCATGCGATCCCCCGCTGAATAGACCCGGATATGGTACTTGATGCGGCCTGCGCTGTCTGTGCGTCGACCCTTCAGCGGGGCGAAGGGCCCCAGCGTCGGACAGACCGCTGGCTTTGACGCGTCGCCGTTCCTTGCCGCGAGCCAGCGGGTCGGCGGTATGATGCCGCATGGCCAACCCACTTGTTTCGGATCGCGACGTCGACTTCCTGCTGTACGAAGTGTTCGATGCGCCGTCGCTGTGTGCGCTGCCTACGTTTGCGGATCACGGCCGCGCGACCTTTGACTTGGTGCTGCAAAACAGCCGCCGCTTCGCGCGTGAGGTGCTGTTTCCCACCTACAAGGTGATGGATGCCG
Organism: Polyangia bacterium; assembly: GCA_041908565.1. GTDB lineage: Bacteria > Myxococcota_A > Polyangia > Palsa-1104 > JAEUJZ01 > JAEUJZ01. The sequence goes on from JAYRFD010001161.1 coordinate 1,511, forward strand.
AGCCGCCGCGTCTGGAAAACGGGCGCATCGTGCTGCACCCGCTGTGGCAGAAGATCTATCCGCAGCTTGTGAACCTGGATGTCATCGCAGCCAGTCGACCGTACGAATCGGGCGGGCAGCAGCTACCGCTTCTGGTGACCACGCTGGCGTCGACGTACCTGATGGCGGGCAACCTGAACGTCGCGGGCTTGGTCGGGCTGACCGCTGGCGCAGCGCACCTGATCGAAGAGTTTGGCAGCGAGGATCTGAAGCGCGACTTCATGGCCCGCATGTATCGCGGCGAATGGACCGGCACCATGGCGCTGACCGAGCCGCAAGCCGGCAGCAGCCTGGCCGACATCAAGACGCGGGCCAAGCCAACCGACTTTGGTCACTATCTGATCAAGGGGTCGAAGATCTTCATCTCGGCCGGCGATCACAACCTGACCGACAACATCGTGCACATGACGCTGGCTCGCATCGAAGGAGCGCCGGCGGGAGTCAAAGGTATCTCGCTGTTCGCGGTGCCGGCCCGACGCTGGAACGGGGGCGCACTTGTCGACAACGATGTCGCAGTGGCCGGCATGATCCACAAGATCGGCTGGCGCGCCGGACCCAGCTTGGCCCTGGAATACGGCGAGCGCGACGACTGCCATGGCTGGTTGGTCGGCGAACCGGGACGCGGCCTGTCCTGCATGTTTCAGATGATGAACGAAGCGCGCATCATGGTCGGCGCCAATGGCGTGTCGACG
>JAYRFD010001162.1:0-4328 GCA_041908565.1 Polyangia bacterium
AGCGAGTACACGCGAGCCATCGTGGCTCGACGACGAAACAGCAGCACCAAGCTGCCCAAAAGAGGGGCCGAGCCGCCCCCTTCGTCCTCGACCAGCAGGACCTTGGCGCTTGGGCGCGAAAGCAGGCGCTGATAGCTGCGTAGCGAGATGCGATCCAGCGCAAAGCAGGCTCGTTCGAGCGCATTCAGGCGGTGAGCATCCGCGGGCTGCGCGGCGACCACGGCAAGCGGTGCGACTTCAAGGTTCATGCGTCCGCCTGGATGCCACGCAAGCGCGTGCAATGGCAAGCGCAGACCGGCATTTGGCCGCCCATCCGTCGCACCCGCGGGTGCTTTTTTGCGCCTTGAAGATCGAGTAACTTCAAAGGATGTCCGCAGGTCAATATGTGCTCTCTGGGGTGATCTCTTTGGTGGTGAGTGCAGGGACCTATCTGGTCATGCACACGGTGATGGCGCCTCCGCCGGAAAAGCTGCTGGATGTGCCGCAGATTGTCGGGCTGACGCCCGATCAAGCGCGCGGCCTGGCAGAGCCGCAGGGCCTGCTGCTTGTCATCGATGGACAGCGCGAGTCCGACAGCGACAAGATCGCGGTCGGTTCGATCCTGGAACAGCGGCCGCTGCAGGGGTCACGCCTGAAAAAAGGCGGCGAGCTGCATGCCATCTTGGCCCTTCCCGTCGCCAAAGTTGCCGTGCCAGGCATCGTCGGACAGCCCCTGGCAGCGGCGCAGAAAGCCCTGACCGATGCGGGGCTGAAGGCCGGTGCGGTGACCGAGCTGCCGAATGCCACCGTCGCGGTCGGCGCCATCATCGCCACCGAACCACCCCCCGGAACCGCGCTGCGCAAAGGCGACACCGTAAGCCTGCAAGTGTCCAAAGGCGGCGAGCAAGTGCAGGTGCCAAGCCTGCGCGGCCGCAGCCTGGGCTCTGCCCGAAAGACGCTGGAACAGGCCGGCCTGATCTTGGGCGATGTGCGCAAGACCTCGGACGACAACGCAGCCGATGGCGCTGTGCTCAAGCAAGATCCCGCACCGGGAACTGCGGTCGCCAAAGGCAGCAAGGTCGATCTGGTGGTCAACGACTAAGCCACGCGTCGTACCGATCTTCCAGCTGCTTCACCGAACTGCGCCGCCAAACTGCGCCGCCAAACTGCGCCGCCAAACTGCAGCGCCGAACTGCGCAGTGGATCTGGCGATACGCTATAATTCCCGTCGGATGACAGCGATCAGCCAGAAGGCCATGCCCCCTACAGAGGTAACGGATCTATCGGACGCCGCCACGCTACTGTACGGCGGACGGTACGAGCTCTTGGATCTTGTCGGCGCCGGTGGAGCAGGAACCGTCTACCGCGCACGCGATGTCGAGCTGGACGAAATCGTTGCTCTGAAAGTGCTGCGTCAAGAGCTGCTGGGCAGCGGATCGATCCTGGAGAACTTCCGCAGCGAAGTGAAGCTGGCGCGCCGCGTAACCCATCGCAACGTCGCCCGCATGTTCGACATCGGCGAACAAGACGGCGAGCGCTTTCTGACGATGGAATTCGTCGAAGGCGAGATGCTGACGGCCCGCATCAACAGCGGCCCCGAAGGCAGCCCGCGCCCCCTTCCGCTGCCGCAGGTCCAGGACGTCATCGATCAAGTGTGCGCCGGCCTGACGGCCGCACATACCGTCGGCATCATCCATCGCGATCTGAAACCGGACAACATCCTTTTGGCCAAGGATGGACGCGTGGTGATCACCGACTTCGGCATCGCCCGCGTGCTGCAGAAAGACGACGCGGCCCACAAAGAAGGTGAGTTCGTCGGCACGCCCGAGTACATGTCGCCCGAGCAGGCCGAGGGCTCTGCCATCGACGTGCGCACGGATATCTATTCGCTGGGTGTCGTGCTGTTCGAAATGCTCACCGGCACTCTGCCCTTTACCGGTACCAACCCACTGGTCACCGCGGCCGCCCGTCTGCTGCGTCCACCACCTGATCCACGCAGCAAGCGAGCGGGTCTGCCGGATGCTCTGGCTGAAGTGATCTTGCGCTGCATGGCGCGGCAGCCTGGGGATCGCTTTGCCACGTCTGCGGATCTGGCGCGCGCTCTGAACGATGCGGTGCGCACGGTGACCGGCAGCTTCGATGCGGTGCCAGCCCCACCGATCGCTCGCATTACGGGCGTGCTTCCGCAGCTGAGCTTAACGGGCAACCTCAGCTCGCTTAGCAGCCAGCCCGAAAAGCGCGAGAACACGCCCACACTGACGGGAGGACTGCTGGCGGGCAGCGATCCCGCGAATCACCGCAGCATCGCAGTGCTGCCGTTTCGCAACCAAGGCCCGGCCGAAGATGCCTACCTGGCGGACGGTCTTACCGACGATCTGATCGATGGCCTTTCGATGGTTCCCAGCTTGCGCGTGCGCAGCCGAGCCGCCGTCCATGCACAGCTGCGCGCCCTGAACAAAGAGGGACCCGATCCCAGCGAGCTAGGGCGTGCACTGGGTGCCGAGGTGCTGATCGATGGCTCCGTGCGTCGGGCTGGCAGCGCTCTGCGCATTGCCGCCCGCTTGCTGAACAGCAGCGACGGAACGCAGCTGTGGGCACAGCGCTTTGATCGCCCCGCTTCCGATGCGCTGGCGGTCAGCGATGAAGTGGCGCACGCGGTCACCGCAGCCCTGCTTAACGGCCAAAGCGCGCCGCAGCGCACGGTCATCAAAGACGCAGATGCTGTCGATCTGTACCTGCGCGCGCGCAGCCTGTACTACCGCGGCGGCATGGACATGCTGCAGCAGGCCGTCCAGCTATACGAACAGCTGTTGAGCTTGCGGCCCGGCGACCCCACGCTGCTTTCCGCGTACGCCATGGCTCGCGCCAAGCTGTGGTTCTTTGGCATCGGCGGCCAAGGCGAGCTTGCCCGCGCCGCGGCAGAAAAAGCCATCGCGGCCGCCCCCGATCGCCCCGATGCACAGCTGGCAATGGCCATGGTCTGCTTTTATCACGGCGATGCCGCGGGGGCGCTTGGGCATGCCAAGAAAACCATCGAGCACGCACCCAGCAATGCCGAAGCCTTCGATCTGATCGGTCGTGTCTTGGCCGAGACCGGTCCCATTGGTGCGGCGCTGCGTTACCTGGAACGCGCGTACGAACTGGACAACGTGATCGCGCTGCGTTCGCTGATGGATCGCACACGCCTCAAAGCCCTGCAGGGCGAATGGGACGAAGCCGAGCGCCTGATGGACGAGTCGATCCGCTTGGGAATTCCGCCTGGAGCGATCTGGATCATCCGAACGCGCATCACCGGCTGGCGCACCGACCGAGCCGCCATCGCGACCAAGCTGCTGCAGCACCCAGACATCCAAAGTGGACAGCACCCACGCGTGCAGGCCTTGCTTCGCCTGCTGACCGGGGACAACCAGGACGATCTGGATGTGTTCTTCTTCCCAAACCTGGCATCGGAACAGTCCAGCCCGCGCAGCCGAACGTTTATCTATCAGCTGAAAACGGAAGCCTGCATGGCGCGCCGTCTGCCTGATGCGGCCGTCCGCGCGCTGGCGCGGTCCGTCGACAACGGCCTGTTCGATCTGGTGTGGCTGGATCGCTGCCCACTTCTGAACGATCTGCGGCGTGACCTGCGCTTCTTGGCTCTGCGCAAGATCGTCTTCGAGCGCGCGACTCGCATCCAGAACGTGCTGCGCGGCTGATTCATCGCTTCATCGCTTCGACACCTCTGGCGCCCCGTCCCTGCCCGCCGCGACCCGTGCGATGAACTTGACCCATCGCGTCGCATGGTCGACATCTGAACGAACATCATGGATCGATCCTCTCCCACAATTGTTCAGGAGAGCGGAGGCAGCGCGCGCAGTCAGGCGTCGTCCCTGCACCCTTCGCTTCGCTGGGTCTTCTGCGTGTTCGCTTGCAGCGTTTCCTGCGACGGGGGCGCTGGAACGCAAGGCCCCAAGTCCAGACCGCCTCCGCAGGTCATCGTGCAGCAGCCAGCGGTCCGCGATGTCGCCATCTTGGCCAAGGCCCCCATCGATCTTCGGCCGCTGCAGGTCGTTGAAATCGGCAGCAAGCAGCTGGGCTATCTGTCGACGGTGCTGGTGGAACGCGGGGACCGGGTGCGGCGCGGACAGCTGATCGCCTTGGTGCGCCCCAGCGATCTGCCCGATCAGCTGCGTTCCGCGCAGAGCGCTCTGTCGCAAGCCCAAGCGGCCCTGGCCATGGCGCGATCCAACCGCGGTCGTTTGGGCGAGCTTGCACCGTCGGGCGTGGTGTCCATGCAGGAGGTCGAGCAGAGCCGCACCGCGCTGAGCCAAGCCCAAGCGCAGGAGGCGACTGCGCAGGCGCAGATCGCG
>JAYRFD010001163.1:0-2412 GCA_041908565.1 Polyangia bacterium
TCGCCGCCGGTGCCGCGATGCCGGGATACCCACTCGGCAGCGGGTGTGCCGGGCAAGATCACCTCGGCACTGCGCAGGAAGCCTTCGATTTCGACGCGCGCCTTGGGCGGACTTTGCGGATCGAAGCGGACCTGGCGGAAGCGACAATCCGGCCCGATCGACAGCGCAAACGGCACGCCGAGCCCGGCCTGCCGTTCTTCGGCATCGTCCCCCGACACCTGCACGTCGGAAAGCGTCGCCACCGCGGTCCATTCGTTGCCGCGCTGGGCGCTGATCTGCCACCACATGCGGGCCCGTAGCTCGCTGCGGATCGACGCACCTTGGCCCTGCGACTGCGCGACGCTGGTGACCTGGAAAGCCAGCGTGTCCCCCACTGAAAACTGACAGGAAAGCGGCGCTGGATTCGCTGGCTTCTGCGAAAGACGCCACGCCCCGATGCCCAGCATTCCCACTGCGATCGTCCCCAACAGCAACTTGCGCGTCATGACACTCTCCCCGGGTCGGAACCTGGGCAGAGCGCGATCGGTATCCGCCGCGCTCTGCCCTTGTGCGTGGACTACTGGATGGTGATCGAGCTGCCCACTTCATCGAGCAGCGGCCAGTTCTTCGAGTAGCCCGAGTAGCTAAAGATCGTCGCTTCGTAGACGGTGTCGTAGCTGTAGCAGGGGTAGTACCACTTGATGCCCCACTTCTTCTTGTAACAGACGTCGGCTTCCAGCTGTTCGATCTCAAGCTTCAAGCTGCCGTTGAGAGTCGTCAGCCGCAGGTTGGCATAGATATCAAAGCCAATCGTCAGCTTGAGCGGGCTTAGGCTGGGCACGCTGTACGAAAGCGTCGCGGTGACGCCATCGCCATCGGTGGTGTTGATGCCAAGCAAGGTCACGCTGCCGGTCAGCGACAGCTTGTAGATGACGACGTTCAGCGATGCGGTCACCGACAAGGTCGAGCTGATGTACGGACGAACATTGCCCGAGATTGACGCGCTGGTCGCGGTCAGCGTCATGTCCAAGCCGGCGGATGCCGAAAAGCAGCCCTTTAGATCGACGCTGACGATGGCGCCATAGGTGTACGTGTAACAAAGCGACTTCGAATAGCTGAGGTCGTTGTTGTACGAAACGGAAGCGGCCGCGCTGACCCCATCGCTAATCAGCGAGACTCCGAAGATCTTCAGGCCGTAGTCGAGGTCGGCCTTGGCGGTCGAGCGCACGGCATCGGCATCGCCCCAGGCTTCAAACAGATCGAAGCTGCCGAAGAAGCCCTTCATGGTGGCCTTGATGTCGTTGTCGCTGTAGGCGCCCGACGTATCGAAGTACGACTTGGTGCCGCCGGTCAGGCTCATGCCGATGGTGCTGCTGCTGCCAAACGACTCGCTGATCGGCTCTTCGATCGTGTACGAACTTGCAGAGTGCGCGGGGTACTGACCGGCCACCATCTGCACGGAAAAGGTCTTGCAGTTGTTGGCCGTGCCCGCCGGTCCGCCGCCCCACGACGGTCCAACTTCGGCGAAGGGAACGTTCAAGCACTCACGGATCTGGAAGCTGGTGACGCCGGCCCAGGCGCCGCCTGCCGAGGTCAGCGTGCGGAACTCAGGCGTTGGAAACAGCGCCGCATCGCGCTGCAGTTCTTCGCCTGGGACCAAGGCCGAAAGCGGCGCGTGGTTGCCTTCCGGATCGACGGACAGCGGCTTCCAGCCCACCCCCGCGGTATCTGGCGACGCGATGATGTCGAACTTGAAGTTCACGCTGCCCGGCAAGGTGGCAGAGCCCGCCGTGTCGTAGTCGCGGCCGTACGCGATCACAGAACTTTCGACCGTAACCATGGGCTTGGGACGCTCGCTGCCACCGGGCCGCAAGTTCGGAGAGCTACCGGGCGGCGGCAGCACAACCACCGATGATCCCGGCGTGGCCGAGGTCAATGCCAGATCCAAGCCAGGCGAAGGCTTGACGTTCAGATCAATGACGCAGCCCGCTGTGCCCGTGCCGGGATCGGGCGTGCGGCACTTCTGATGCAGCGGATCGCTGGCGTTCTTGACGTTGTAGATCGTCCACTTGTTGTCATCGCCTTGCGACGTAGTGTCCATCACCGGATCGACGACCACCATCACGTTTACCGGGCGACTTGGGTCGGTGCCCAAGCACTCGGGGGGAACGACGCCGGTGATGTCGGCGAACTGCTGCGTGCCGCTGCCCAGCACGTTGACCTGCTTGGTGGCGACGATGCAGCTTTTCAATGTGGCTAGCTCGGCATTGGTGGCGGCGGCACCACTTGGCGGCCGCTGCATCAGACCAATCTGCAATTCGACCTGGTTGGTGTTGCCGGTGCCCTTGAAGCCGACGCGAACATTGAAGGGGTGATTGACGAAGATGTCGCCACCCGCCGGAGTGGCCTTCAGACTGTTGATCTCGACGGCGA
>JAYRFD010001164.1:0-4189 GCA_041908565.1 Polyangia bacterium
CCAGAGCGAGGACATCGTCACGGCCATCAAGCTGGGGGCCAACGACTACGTCACCAAGCCGCTCGACTTCCCGGTGGTGCTGGCGCGCACCGAGGCGGCCCTCAACCTGAAGCGCGCGATGGACGAGATCCGCCGCCTCAACGACGGGCTCGAGCGGCGCAACAGGTTCATCCGCAAGACCTTCGGCCGCTACCTGTCCGACGAAGTGGTCAGCAGTCTGCTGGCCAGTCCAGAAGGCCTGAAGCTGGGCGGAGAAAAGCGCCGCATCTCGATCCTGATGACCGACCTGCGCGGCTTCACATCGCTGGCCGAGCGCCTGCCGCCCGAAGAGGTGCTGGCGATCATCAACAACTACCTGCGCGTAATGACCGAGATCCTTCTGTCCTACGGCGCGACCATCGACGAGTTCATCGGCGACGCCATCTTGGCCATGTTCGGTGCGCCCCGCGTACACGAAGACGATGCGCAGCGCGCCGTGGCCTGCGCGGTCGAGATGCAGCTCGCCATGCAGGGCGTCAACGAAGTGAATCGCCAAGCCGGCTACCCCGAGGTGCGCATGGGCATCGGCATCCACACCGGCGAAGTGGTGGTCGGCAACATCGGCTCGGAAAAGCGCGCGAAGTACGGCGTGGTTGGCAAGACCGTCAACCTGACTTCGCGAATCGAATCGCTGACGCTGGGCGGGCAGATCTTGATCTCTGAATCCACGCACGATGCCTGTGGGGATCTGCTGCGCATCGATAGCTCGACCGAGGTGATGCTAAAGGGCGTGCGCCAGCCGGTTCGCGTGTTTGAAGTCGGCGGCATCGGCGGGCGCTACCAGCGGTTCTTGCCCGCGCGGATCACGCCGGCATTGATCGCGCTGACCGTGCCCATCGCGGTGCGCTACAGCATCCTGGAAGGCAAGCAGGCCGGCGAAGCCGAGCACGCGGGCCGCTTGGTCGCCCTGTCCCCCGAAGCAGCGCGCCTGGTCACCGAGGTATCGCTGGAGAGCCTGAGTAACCTCAAGCTGACGCTGCTCGATTCCCAAGGTCACGAGGTCTGCAGCGAGGTCTACTGCAAAGTCAGCGCGCAGCCCGCACCCGCTGATGCCGGCGTGCGCGTGGACTTCACGTCACTTCCGCCCGATGCCACTGCATTTCTGGGAACGCTGCAGACCGGCGGGTCAGCCCTGTAACATCTGCGCAGTCCAATATCGAACTATTTTGATATGTTAGAACATCCCAAGAATCACAATCTTGTGGCCCGTTCTATTTTTTACTAACCTATGGCCTGATTTTTTGATCCAGAAATTATCATTATTTTCACAAGGTCTTATGCATGCATGCTCCTCTGGGTCCGCCGCAGGCTGATGGCAACGGTCAGGCTCCAGGCAAAGTTGCGGTGGTCACGACGAGCCCACTGTGCGAACAGGCGTTTTTGCGCATGGCCGGCGATGCCCTATCATTATATATCCGGGCCAACCCTGATGAGCTAGTTCTCCTTAAAGATGAAGTAGATATCGTTCTTATTCAGGAAGATTTCGAACAGGAAACAGATGGGGAATCCAGAATTGCCAGCGCACTGAAACACTGCCCTTCTGGTATTCCACTTATTGCCTTTTCACGCCATCCCCAAGCCAAAGCGCGGGCACTGGCGCAGCGGGCCAGCGGCTTCCTGCGGATGCCGTGCCGAGCCGAAGACTTCTGGTCGCTGATCAACACCTGGCACACGATGCGCCAGCGCTCGACGCGCCCCAGCGGCGACGCGCGGCCGCCAGCGCTTGCCACTGCAAAGGGACCGGACGCGCCGCAGCAGCAGTCAGCCACCACCATCCTTTTGGTCGATGACAGCACCGTGATCCACAGCTTTGTCGAAGCGGCTCTGCAAGGCAGCGGTTACACGCTTCTGCACGCCTTCGACGGACTGCAGGGACTGGAAGCCGCGCGAGCGCAGGTTCCGGATCTGGTGATCTCGGACATCGACATGCCGAACTTGGATGGCTTCGGCATGTGCCGCCGTCTGCGCCAGGACCCGATCACGCAGGCCGTGCCGATCTTGATCTTGTCAGCCCGTGGCAAGGGCGTCGACGTCGACCACAGCTTCGATGTCGGCGCCAACGACTTCCTGTCGAAGCCGGTATCCGAAAACGAGTTCTTGTCGCGAGTCGAACAGATGCTGTCGGCCCGCCGCGCTGGCGAACATCGACGGGAACAGATCTTGGTCGTCGATGACAGCCCGACGCATCGCGCAGTCATCACGCAATCGCTGGCCCAGCAGGGCTTCGGGGTGACCAGCGCCGCCGATGGCAACGAAGCACTGGCGCTGCTGGAACACGCCGCCCCGGATCTGGTCATCACCGATTCCGAGATGCCGCAGCTAGACGGTCGCCAGCTTACGCGCGAGCTAAAGAGCCGGCCCCGCTTCCGCGATGTACCGGTGGTGATGCTGACGGCCGCGGACTCTCCCCTCAATCGCATCAAGAGCAAACAGGCGGGCATCGCGGCCTATCTGACCAAGCCGTTTGTGCCCGACAAGCTGGTCGCGCTGGTCGAACGCTTGCTGGCCGATCGACGCCTGCACCCACGACCGCCGGTCGATTCGCAGGCAAACGCGGGATCGGGATCGGTGCCCGCTGCAGCCCTGCCCCCCGTGGCAATCGATCCAGGCAAAGAGCCGCGCTGCGAGATTCGCTTTGTCACCCTGCTGCACGCCGACATCGCCGGCTTTATGTCCCTGGCCGAACGGCTGGTGCCCGAAGATCTGGTGGCCCTTCTGAACGCCTATTTCGACGAGATGCTGCCCTTGATTCAAGCGCAAGGTGGCATCGTCAATCAGCTGGTCGGCGATTCCATTGTCGCCATGTTCGGATCGGAAGCAGCGACCAGTGCCGCCGATGAAGCGACGTCCGCGATACAGGCCGCGCTGGCCATGCAAGCGGCTCTAGCGTCCTTCAATCGGTCGCGACCCGAAGCAGTTCAGCTGCGCGTCGTCCTGCATTCAGGCCCAGTCATCTTGGGGGACCTGGGCAGCGCACTGCACCGACGGGAATACACCGCCGTCGGCGAAAACGTCCTGGTGGCGACTGGCCTGAAGTCTTCGGCGCGGGCTGGTGCCGTGGTCATAAGCCAAGCGACGTTTGATCTAGTGCGCGCCCGCTTCGTTACAGAGCCACTGGGAACCGCCAAGGTGAAAGGCAAGTCGACCGCGGTCGAGCTGCACCTTGTCCAAGCGCCGACCGCCGGGCTTGCCGGTTGATGGAGTCGCATCGATGTCTACCCTGATCGCTGAGTTTGTCGCCGAGACGACCGACAACCTGGACCGCGTGGATCAGGACTTCGTCGCTCTGGAAAAGCAGCCGGATGATCCCGAAATCCTGGCTCGCATCTTTCGCGCGCTGCACACCATCAAAGGAAGCTGCGGCTTTCTTGGCTTTGCTCGATTGGAAGCGCTGGCGCACAGCGGGGAAAGCCTGCTGGGCATGCTGCGCGATGGATCGATCCAGCTGACTCCGGAGATCACAACGACCCTTCTTCAGACGATGGATGCGGTGCGCAGGTCGCTGAGTGTGATCGAAAGTACCGGCAGCGAAGGCGACGTCGGTCACGACCCGTTGGTCGCGCGCCTGGATGCGCTGCGCGTAGGGCGCGACCTTGCTGCGCCCGCGAACCCACAGCCCATCAGCAGTGCAGCGGCGGTTGAAAAAGGACTGCTCCCCGCAACGCGCGCTGTACCGCCAGCGACATCAACCGAACCAGAGACCAGCCCCAAGCACACACGCGATGAAGCGGGCAAAGCCATGGCCGTGCACGAGCGCAGCGAAATGCTGCGGCAAGCGCTGATCGACCTGGATCGGGCCTTCATCGGCACAGCGGGATCACCTGCCGCACTGTCGACGCTGGCCGATCGCTTCAGCGGGCTGGCCCAGGCGGCTTCCGGACATGCCGCAGTGGTTGATGTGGCCCATCGCGCGGTGCAGCTTGCGCGGGGTCCCGAATCCAGTGCCGTGCGCCACGCACTGCTGGAAGCGGCCGCGTTTGCCGATCAGTGTCTGGCCGATCTCGACGCAACGGGCACTGCCCCCGCGGTGATCCCGGGCGCGCTGCTGGCGCAGCTGGATGAAGCAGCCGCGGGCCGCCGCCCCACGCCGACGCCATCCCCACAGCAGCCAGCCGTGCCCACGATCCAAGCGCTGACCGCAGTGCGCACG
>JAYRFD010001165.1:0-3923 GCA_041908565.1 Polyangia bacterium
GCTCGCGGCGCGACGGGCGGGCACAGCACGGCCAGCGCAACACACGCCAGAACTGTGGATAGCGGCAGCAGGCCAGATTGGGATCGTCCCCGTCGCAGAGGTCGGGAAAAACCTGCAGCAGACGGGGCGGCATTGGATGCGGTGGATGAACAACAGACGGGCATTTGCGACCTCTGCTGGCTTACGTGGACGAAGACGTGGGCTTGGTCTCTTTGCGGAAGACGAAGCGCTGGTACAGAAGCGACACGACGATCAACGACACGGCCAGACCCAGGAACGACAGCGGGCGGTAGATGCCGCGGATGTTGGACAGGTCGTACAGGAAGACCTTGCCAATCGTCAGCATCATGAAGCCCAGCGACACAAAGCGCAGGGCTCGACTGCGCTGCCACATGCCGATCGACAACAGCAAGAGCGCGTACAGCCCCCAGGACAAGGACACCGTCAGATCGCGGGCGTAGCTGTGTTCCCACGAAAAGTCGATGTAGCGACCGGACGAAAAGGCATCGGCGATTTCCAGGTTGATCAGCACGAAGACCGACAGCAGGCCGACCAGATACGAAAGCTGATACCAGGCGAAGCGGGCGCCACCGATGGGCAGCGGTTCTTCCCAGGGACGGCGATAGGTTGCCTCGACGGCGGACAGGCCGCGCGCGCCGACCAAGAAGCAGGCCGCCGGCACGCCGTAGGTGTACAGGAGCCAGTTCAGAAGAATCATGCCGCGCTCGTTGTAGTGACGGAATTCGGCATCGGGATACAGGCGCAGGATGACGGCTGCGAACAGCGCGACGCCGAAGTACTTCAGACCGATGTGCGGCAGGCGACGGTACAGCCACCAGACGGCGGCGGCTTCAAGGGCCCAGGCGACGATGATCCACTGCCGATCAAGCTGCAGCGGAATGGCGACCGCGACGAAGCCAAGAGCAGCCGCGGCGAACAGGGCCTGATTGCCCAGCGATCGACGCTTTCGAACATCGTCGGGGAACAGCGCGGTCACGCGGTCGGGCAGGGGCATGCGCAAAAGACGCTGCACCGCAGCCAGACCCAGCACAGACAGCGTCGCAAAGCCCAGGGGCAGAAGGCCAATTGCGCGCTTGCCGACGGCATCTTCGACAAGCTGCAGGATCGGCAGGAACAGGGCAGGGCCCGCCAGCGCACTGGCCAGGTAGGCTCCCCGTCGTACGCGCCACAGCGGACGCCGCGACAGTGCAAACAACGGAGCCGCAGTCAGCGCCAACAAGCAGCCAACCAACCACAGCAAGATCGACGCGTCGGGGCCGCGATGGTGGCCCGCCTGGTGGTAGACCGCGACCAGCGTGAACGCCTCGCCGCAGACCAGCGCCAGCACCAACGGCAAAAGAAGCGTGATGTCGCGACGCAGCGCCGACAGCCACAAAAGCCCGCAGTACAGGACGACGAACGAAAGTCCCAGGCCCGGCGTCATGGGCAGCATCTGGGTCGGGCCGACGGCGCTTAACAAGATGACGCCCGCGGCGGACAAGGCTGCCAGCACGGCGGCGGTCACTTCGGCGATCTGCGCGGCCAAGGGAGCGCGGCTGGCGTGTTGGCTGCGTCGGGCGCCAAACAGACCGGCCAGGACGGACAGCAACAAGGGCAGGCTCAGCGCGCGCAGCAGGTGAGCGGGCCCCCAGGTGACGGCGCCGCTGGCATCGGGCCCGCATTGCAGAAGGATCCACAGCAGGCAGGTTCCGCTGAGCAAGAAGGCGAAAAACGGCGACAGCCAGGCGACTCGACCGGCCTGCGGGCGGCTGCGTTCGCCCAGAAACAGCGTCGCGGCGACCAACACGACGCTGGTGGGTCCCATCGGGTCGGGGACGCCGGAAAGCGGCGCTCCATCGCGCAGCGTGGCGACCAGGTACAGGACAAAAAACAGCAGACCGCCGATGCCGACGTAGCCGCTTAGTTCCAGCGGGACGCGAGACAATAGGTCGGTCGGCAGCCAGTCTTCGATTCGGGCGTTTCCGTCGGGGGATGATGCGTCCTTGGGCGGTGTTGCGGCGGCAACATCGTTCGCGGGAAACCACAGGTCGTGGATGCGTCCAGCGGCGCTGAACAGACCGGCCAGGCCGATCAGGCACAGCGAAAAGGTCCACATCGGCAGCGGCTCGGCACTGCTGGGGCGGGCTCCCAAGTACAGCGCCAGGGTCAGAAAGGTCGACAGAGCGGCGGCCAGCGAAAGGAAGCGCTGCCGACGACGAATGCCAACCAGGACCAGCGCCACATCCAATAGCGCGGTGTAGCCCAGAAGCAGCGGCCACTGCGTCGTGTAGTGACGCTGACCCGCGATGGCCATGCCAAACAAAAGCGGAGCCAGACCGGCCAAGATGCCTAGCTGAACAAGCTGTGCGCTCGATGGTGGTGGGCTGCCTGCTGTCTTGGCCGCATCTGGGTCCTGCGTCTTGCCGGTCAGCGCGTCGACCAAACTGGGCAGAAGGAAATAGACAATGCCGAACAGGAAGAAGATCGACAGCGCGATCGGCAGCTTGGCGGGCGATAGCTGCTTGCTGGCCCAGGCAATCTCAAGCAGCAGCGTGGCCACAAACGACAGCCAGACCAGGCCGTTCCAGCGCTTGCGGATGCTGATGGCCAGAAAGCCAAAGTCCAGCAGCAGCACATATGCGAACAAGCCGATGGGGCGATCCTTGCCCGTCGACAACAAGAGCGGTGTGGCAAAGCCGCCCAGCAAGCCCAGCACCGCAATGAAGACAGAGTCGTAGCGCACCGACAGAAGGCCCGCGACGACGGTGGTAAGCAGCATCAGGGCGAAGGTCAGGGGCAGGCTGAACAGGTCGTATGCCGAGTGGCCGGCGAAAAAGGCTGCGTACAGGATGGCGATGCCGGCTCCGCAGACTGGCGATGCCGTCGCTGGATAGCGCGGGCGGAAGAAGACCTCGGACCCGACCAAGGCGACCAGGCCCAAAAGGATCAGGAAGGCGATGCGCAGGGCCGGCGGGATCAGGTTGTTTTCGATGGAGTACTTGGCGAACAGGGTGCCAGCGATGGCGAGGGCAATGGCGCCAAGCCAGGCTGCTCCGCGAACGCCGATGAACTTTTCGATGTCGAAGGGGCTGGCGGCCTCCGCGGGCGACGGCTCGGGAATGGCTGTGATCGGAGGCGGACTCGACGGAGCTTCGCTGGATGTCGCGCTCATAGCCGGGGCGGTCGCAGCCGGCGGTGGGGTCGGTTCGGTCGATGCGAAGTCGGTTGTAGCAGCCGCAGAAACTGCAGCTGCAGGTTCGGTCGCAGCAGTCAGTGCAGGTTCGGTCGCAGCGGCCAAAGATGTTGGCACGGCAGCAGCGACGGCAGCAGCGATGGGAACTTCGCTTGCTTGCGCGATCGCCGCTGGGCTTGTGGTGTTTGCATCGGCGTTCGACGGCGAGCTGGGTACAAAAAGCGGAGCCAAGGCAGGCAGGCTCTGCGGTGGTGCCGCTGTCGCAGATGGCGCGGGCGCCGTGACATCATGTGCAGTCGAAAGTGGCAGCGGCGTGCGCTTGACGGCTTCTAGCTGCCGACGGAGAGCGTAAAGCTCCTGTTCATACAACTGGACCTTGGTTTCTAGGTCCTCGACTTGCTGCTGCGTTCGTCGAGCGATCCGGACGGCGAGGCCGGGCAAGATGAACCAGTACAAAAACGCCGCAATGCCCAGCAGGGCAAGTAGTGCTTCCACGAGAGCGGCAGTATATCACGCAGTCGACGACGAACCGGGCCGCATCTGCGACGGTCTGGGCCGTCGATACAGGATGTGGTAGCGTGCGCCCGCCCATGCTGCCTCGACGAACAAAGTCTTTGATTTGCCTGCCGTCGCTGCTGGAAACGTCGGCTGCTGTACTGTCGGCTCTGCTGCTGTCCGTCGGCGCAGGCGATGTGTCGCTTGGTCTTCGCCGGGCCCATGCAGTCGGCGA
>JAYRFD010001166.1:0-4191 GCA_041908565.1 Polyangia bacterium
TCGATCTGCTGCAGCAGGCCGCGGTGCACGGGCTGCTGAACATCGAGAGCGACGACGAAGGCAACATCCTGTACGTCTTTCCGAACCGTCAGCGCATCCCTGGTAAGGACGGCAAGAACGCTGCGCCCGGGCAACCAGGCAGTGCTCTTGCTCGCTTGGTTGCTGGCGCAACGGGCACTGCGCTCGCAAGCGCCCGCACTCCGGTGCTGCCGCCGGAACACATCGACATGGTCGAGGCGGCCAGTGCTCCCGCGCCCGCAGCACTTGCAACCAACCTGAACGCAACGGCTCCCGTCGTGCCGGCTGCCGCAGCCGCAACGACGGCTTCTTCGGAAGCGGCCCGCGAACCGACTCCCGCCGGGGCGCAGACCATGCGCTGCCGCTTTTGTGCGGAAGTCATCCTGGTCGGCGCCAAGAAGTGCAAGCACTGCCACGAGTATCTCGACGACGCGCTGCGCGAACTTCATGTGCAGCGTGGCCAAATCAACCAGCTGGTCGCAGGACAGGCGGCTAACCAAGTCAGCGCTGCGCTGGTGCCCGCCGTCCAGTCGCGCGAGCCGCAGCAGCTTCAGCACTGGAACACGACGACCTCCACGCAGGCGGCTCTGCTTAGCTTCTTTGTGCCGGGCCTGGGGCAGATGTGCAGTGGCCGTGTGCCCGCCGGGCTCTTGTGGATGATGTTCACGTGCCTGGGCTATGTCTGTTTTATCGTCCCAGGCATCGTGTTGCACATCCTGTGCGTCATCAACGCTTCGCGTCAGCCGCAGCAACAGCTGACCTAGCGAACCGGCCCTAGTGTTCGGGGTCTCCGGCGAGTGCACGAGACCGCGTGTCGCGGTATCTCGCGAGTTGCGAAGGACAGTACCCAAGCCCCTCGTGGCTGTGCTACGTCTGCCGCCGTGAGTCTGCATGTCCTGGCCCTGGATACGGCCACTGCAACCTGTGGAGCCGCCGTGCTGTGTGCCGACGGTCGTTTCGCAGTCCGGCGCCAGCGAGTCGTCGCCCACTCCGAGTCCTTGTTGCAGCTCGTGCAAAATTGTCTGCGGGACTGCTCTATATCGCTTTCCGACGTCGGAGGAATTGCCTGCAGCGCCGGTCCTGGTTCATTCACGGGCCTGCGCATCGGCATGGCGACTGCCAAGGGCTTGTGCTTTGCGCTCGGCGTCCCGCTGAGCATGGTCTCGTCGCTGGAAGCGCTCGCGGGCATCGATGGCTTGCACGTTCAGCAGCAGCCCATTTTGGTTGTGCTGGATGCCTTTCGTGGTCAGCTGTTTGCGCGCCTGATTCCGTCGCCGCCTGGATCTGTGGATGCCGACGCAACCGCCCACCTGCTGGCCCGTACGCCGCATCTGGCCGCTGACGCGATGTGGCAGCCGACTGTGCTTCAGCAGGCCGTGGAGCCACTGCAAGGGCGCTTTATCCTGCGCTCGATCGCGCCGCTTCCGTCGTACGCCCAGCCGCTGGCTGCCCTGGCGTCGTGTCTTTCGCTGGACTCAGAGATCGAGCCCGCGCCTTCCTCGGAAGATCGCTTCCCATCACCGCCGCTGGCCTTGGCGCGCTTGGCGCATGCTCGCTTGCTGGCTGGGCAAGGGGCCGACCTATTCTCAGCGGTGCCGAACTACCTCTGTGGTTCAGCGCCCGAGGAGGCCGAGCGGCAGCGAGCGCTGTCCAACCCAACCCCGCCAGGCTAGGCATGCAGCACCTGCGAGCGTTTCCCCTTTCTCGTCTGGCCGGCGATGCGACGGTCATGCCGCCGACCGAGGTCTTGCGGCGGATGGCCGGCGAGCTTCGCCCGGTCCTGCTCGACGGAGCCTGTGACGCCGATGGCCTGGGACGCTATTCGTATGCTGCGTGCAATCCGCGCGCGCGCTATGCCGTCGGCAAGGTGGACCCAGCCGCCGCCCTGCTGCATCGGTCGCTGGATTCTGCGTCGTGGTTTGGCGATGGTGGGCTCGCTCAACCCGTGCGGGCCCCTTGCGCGCCGATCTGGCGGGCCTTGCAGAATCGCATCGCGGCTTGGCATCCATGGGTTGGGATTGGGCTTCTCGACTACGAACTGGGTCGTCTGGCCGAGCACCTGCCCAGCCTGGCTGCCGCCTGCGACGTCGGAACGCCGGCCCTCGACTTTGCCGCGTACGACGCGCTGTATCGCTTCGATGCCCAACTGCAGAGAGCGGATCTGATCGCAGTCGACGACGATGCGGCCGAGCGTCTGCGTGCGGTCTTGCGTCGCGCGCCAGCGCCGCTTCCCACGCTGCGCTGTGGACGGCTGAAAAGCGACATGTCGCAAGCGCAGCATTCCGCTGCCGTCGCGAGCATCGTCGATCACCTGCGGGCCGGAGACTGCTATCAAGTCAACCTGTGTCGCTGGCTGCGCGCGCCGCTTGCTGTCGACTGTGTGCTGCCGGCCTATCTGAAGCTGCGCGAGGTCGCGCCTGCTCCGCTCGGTGCGTTCCTGCGGCTGGATGGCGATGTGGCTTCTGGCCACGCACCGACGGTACTTTCCAACAGTCCCGAGCTGTTTTTGGGCATCGATTTTCCCAGTGCGCAGGTCCAGAGCCGCCCGATCAAAGGAACCCGCCGTCGAGGGCTCGACGCCGATGCCGATCATGCTCTGCGCGCCGAGCTTTTGTCCTCGCGCAAAGATGCGGCCGAGCACGTGATGATCGTCGATCTGCTGCGCAACGACCTGGGCCGCGTCGCGCATCCAGGCAGCGTGAAGGTCGACGGCTTTCGTCGCTGCGTCAGCTTGCCGACCGTGCATCACTTGGTGTCGACGGTGAATGCTCGCCTGGCAAGCGGGATCGGCCTGGGCGAGCTATTGCATGCGACGTTTCCAGGTGGGTCGATTACGGGGGCTCCAAAGGTGGCGGCCATGCGGATCATTGATGCGCTGGAGCCGCGTCGACGGGGACCGTTTTACGGCGCGCTGGGCTGGCTATCGCGTGACGGCGGCACGCTGGCCCTGTGCATTCGGACGGCCGTCGCACACCAGGATCAGCTGGTCTTGGCGGTCGGCGGCGGAATTGTCCTCGACTCGACCCCCGACGACGAGTGGGCCGAAACAGAGGCCAAAGCCGCAGCCTTTGCCCGCGCGCTGAACTCGGGAACAGAGCAGGTCTAAGGCGCCAGACCTGGCCCAGACACCCTCGCGTCGGATGCACGACGAATCGACGACGCATGCAGGACGCATCGGACACGAAGGCGCGACGAACTGGCGATGAAGCAGAGGCGAATCGGCGACGGGCGTGCCGGGTCAGTTTGTCAAGCAGGTAGGGCCCGGGCTTCAGCCGGCGATCGGTGAAATCGGCGTGCGTGGGAAGTCGCGCTGATCGCAGGCGGCTTGTTCGATGGCTTCCATGACCGATAGCGTCACGTCTTCGCGGAACGGGCGCCCCACCACCTGCACACCCAGCGGCAGACCGGCGCTGCCGCGCAGCGCTTCGCTGCACTTGTCGCCGAACAGCCCGCGCGGTCCCAGCCACGTGGTCTCGTCGTCACGAACGCGCGTCACCGGCACGACTCCAGCGGGGAAGTTCAGAAGGACGTAGCGGAACATGTACGACAGCGTCAGCGTCAAATCGCCTGAGCTTCCAATTGGCAGCGCCGGCAGCACATGCGGCGGACAGATCACGGCGTCCAGCTGACGGGTGCCCCACGCGTCGAATTCAGCTCGACGCAGCGCCGAACGTTGAGCAGTCAGCTGCCAATACTGCGCGACGCTCTTGTCTCCTGCGGAACGCAGCAGCCCGGCAAGCCCCCGCTCTCCCTTTTTGTCGAGCACTGCCGCCGCCGCCGCGCGCACCGGACCTGGCAGCTTGGCCAGCGTGTGCGCCACTTTCAGCTGGCGACAGATCGCCTCGCCCTGCAGCGCCTTGGTGACGGTGGAGCCTCCATCTGCCGTCATCCCGGCCAGCCACAGGTACAGCAGGTCGGCGCCCGCCGGCGGCTGATATTCCACCAAGGTTGCTCCAGCCGCCCGCAGCGCATCGACCGCCTGACGCACCGCCCGCTGCACACCCGCCGACGGAGTAACGAAGCCATCGTCCAAGAAGTAGCCGATGCGCAGTCCTTTTACGGGCACGGCGGGGCCAATCGGCAGCGGCGGGACGTTGGGATCCTGCTGGCTCATTCGGGCGGGCGGCACGGCGTCCATCAGACCAGCGCTCCGCCGCCGAAGCTGAAGAACGA
>JAYRFD010001167.1:0-3711 GCA_041908565.1 Polyangia bacterium
GCCAGCTGGGCAGCTAGCGGAAGGCGGCGGCTGTGCGGTGGCGCCTGATGCGCAGCACACAAGCCGTGGCGCGGGAAGTGCGCTGGCCGCGATGATGCTGGTCGCGATGGGGCTGCTTCTGCGACGGCGCTCTGCGTGTTGATGCGGCCTTTCCGGAGGGCTGCCAAGGTCGCGACAGACCCTAGCAGATACAGCCAAGCGTTGACCGAGGGCGGCGAAGTGGCGATTCTCGAACACATGACAAAGAAACTTTGGCCGGCAGCGTTGTGCTTCGTCCTGGGCTGCGCAGGGGCGGCGCAAGCAGATGTCCCGTCGTTGCGCCCGAACCCTCGGCCCGCGCCGAAGCCGTATCCGGTTCCGCAGCCCATGCCGGCGGCCAGTGGGACACGCGATGCCGTTGCCTTGGCGCGTCGCGACCCCGAGATCGCCAAGATGATCGTGGCGGCGCGTGGCGGTCAGACCGATCAGACGGGACCCGCCGGCGCGAACGAGACCGCCGTGCAGGTGCCGCTGTCCGGACAGTGTGGCTTCGCAGGCTGTAGCTCGACGACGCTGGTCGCCTTCACGTTTCGATCGAGCGGGGCCAACACGATGACGCAGACCATCTTGGCCCTGGTCAGCTGTCCGCCCATCCCGACGGCTCAGTGCTCGGTTCGTCCTGCGGAGGTCCGCGCCGCTGGAAACGCGTCGGACCAGCGCTGATCGTTGCATGGTTTCGCCGCGCGCATTGGACAACGACGCGAAAGATGCAGGCGGACCGCTGCCTGCCCGACCCACGGTCGTCTGCGTCGGCGAGCCGTGCCCGGCTGGCTTTGCTGCGTCCATCTATCTGGCCGGTCCCGCCGATAGCGAGTGGCGTGACGAGCTTTTGTCGTTGCTGTCGTCCGCCGGCTTCGATGGCGTCGTATTTTGTCCAGAGCCCCGACCGGGTTCGCCTGCCCCCGATGCATCGCGCGCCGAAGCCTGGCGAGCCGATGCGCTGGCCTGCACGGATCTGTTGGTGCTGCGCTTTGGGGCGGTCGACAACAGCGGATCCGATTGCTTGCAGCTTTGGGCGGATTGGCTGCGCAGCGGTCGCATGATCGTCTGTGGTCCGCGTCAGGATGGGCTTTCTCGGGCAGCCGCGTCGCGAATCCTGTTCGCCGAGACACCGGGCGAGGTCGTTTCCCTGGCTCTGCGTTTTCTGCGTCCGGGGGCTCTGCGTCGGGCGGGCGAGCGGACGGTGCCGCTTTCGCTATGGCGCAGTCCAAGCTTCCAGTCGTGGTATCGCGCGTTGTCGCGGGCCGGGCACTACCTGGAACAGATCGACGTCGAATGGACGCACCGATCGCGCGGTATGGGGCGTCCGCCGTTTTTGTGGGCCATGCGACCGCGGGTGCGGGTCCGCGGCGAGCGCCGTCAGCTAAGCGGCGAGGTAGTGATCGGCCGCGCTGACGTCAGCGTGACCGTGCTGTTCCATCGTCCGCCGAACACAGCTCCGCTGGATACGCAGGTGGTCTTGGTGCGTGAGTTTCGCGCGGCCGTTCGCAACCGCGGCGGCTTCGCATGGATGCTGCCGGGTGGCTCGGCGGCTCAAGCGGGCGAGCGTCGCAGCGATCCGCGGCACACGGCGGTGCAAGAAGTCTTCGAAGAGACCGGCCTGCGCCTGCCGCCTGATCAGCTGCAAGTGGTGCTCTCGGGCGACCGCCAGCTTGTGGCATCGCTGGCCAGCTACCACGCCCAGGTCTTTCGCGCTGAGCTGACCGATGAACAGATCGCCGGACTGCGGGCGACGGCGGCGGCCGGCAAGGCCCTGGGCGCCACCCCCAGCGAGCGCTGCTTTGTCACCGTGCGCCGCTTGGGCGATGTGCTGCACGATGCCGACTTCGACTGGAGCCACCTGGGCATGCTGATGTACGCCCTGGGGGATCTGCTCGGCAGCGGCAAGCACCCCACACCCACAGTCCAGCCCGGCGGCTCTGAGCGCCGCAGAGAGGACTCACGATGAGCCAGTCCGACAAAGTCATCATCACCTGCGCCCTGACCGGCGTGCTTACCGATCCGTCGCAGCACAAGGTGCCCGTGACCGCCGCCGAGATGGCCGATGCTGCCGAAGCCGCGTACAACGCCGGGGCCACCGTCGTGCACTGCCACTACCGCATGCAGCAGCCCGGCATGGGCCGTTTCCCGACGTGGGAAGCCGAGGTCGTCGCCGAGATCGATCGCGCGATCCGCGCCCGCGTCCCGCAGCTGATCGTCAACATGTCGACGGGTGTCGTCGGTGCAGACATCAGCGGGCCAGAGTCCTGCCTGCGTCGCATTCGACCGGAAATGGCCGCGCTCAACGCCGGGTCGCTGAACTATCTCAAGACGCGCAGCGATGGCCGCTGGGCTTGGCCGCCGCTTCTGTTCGACAATCCAGTCGACAAGATCGAAAAGTTCGTTCGCGTCATGGACGAGCTGGGCACGATTCCAGAGTGCGAGTGCTTTGACACCGGCATCCTGCGATCGATTTCCTTGTTCCAACAGGTCGGCCTGCTGCGTGCGCCGGTCCACGTCTCGCTGGTCATGGGGGTTTCAAGTGGCATGCCTGCCAAAGCGGACTGGCTGCCCCTTCTGGTCGACGAGCTACCCAAGGGCGCGCACTTCCAAACCATCCTGATTGGGCGCGAAGAAGTGTGGCCCGTTCATCGGCGATCCTGCGAGCTGGGCGGAAACCTGCGAACCGGCCTGGAAGACACGTTCTATCTGCCGAGTGGCGAAAAGACCGACTCGAACGCTCGTCTGATCGAAGCGCTGGTCCAGATCGCGCGCGAGTGCGGTCGCGAGCCCGCCACCGCCGCTGAGGCCCGCGCCCTAATCGGCGTGACCGCACAGCCCCACGGCGCGACCTAGCGAACAGGGCATCCAGCATGTGGATTCTTCTTGGTGCTCTGTCTGGCTTTGTCGCGGTTGCCGCCGGAGCGTTCGGGGCGCACGGCCTAAAGCCGCGTCTGACCCCCGACCTGCTTTCGATTTTCGAGACGGGCGCGCGCTACCAGATGTATCACGCGCTGGCCTTGGTCCTGGTCGGCGTGCTTGCGCTGCGTCGTTCCGACGTTAGCGCGGCGGTGGGAGCACCGCCGTCGCTGACTGCTGCCGGCTGGCTGTTTCTGGCGGGCACGCTGCTGTTTTCCGGCTCGCTGTATGTCCTTGCGCTCAGCGGTCAGCGCTGGCTGGGGGCGATCACTCCGCTCGGCGGGCTGTGCTTTTTGGGCGGCTGGCTGGCCTTGGCCTGGTCGGGCTGGCTGTCGCGCTAACGCCGCACGCCCCAAACGGGCCCGCCAACGTCTGATCCTTCAAGCATCCCAGTCTTCGCCCGCGCCCTTGTGCGTCGCGTACTGCCGAGGGAACGCCGCGATTCCCCTCTGCTAGTTGCGGGCAATGGACGGAGCCTTTCCGCGACGGCTGGACAAGCCTTGCAAGGATCGTCCGGCACCTGGCCCTAAGCTATCCATAAGACTCTTGGCGGACGCCTTGTCGCGGGAGCTGCGTGAGGCTGAGCTTTGCGCAGTCTGAATCAGACTATTTCGTCGGTAGCTTTGCTAAAATAGCTTAGGTTTTCCATGGCTGATCAGCGTGCGGGGACGGCAGGGGACCCGCGTCAGGACGGCAGCGCGCCGCCTTCCGGGGCGGCCGAGCGTGGCGATTTGTCGACGGCGGCACCGTCTAGCGTGTCGTCGGGAAAGACGC
>JAYRFD010001168.1:0-3074 GCA_041908565.1 Polyangia bacterium
ACACCTCGGGGCTCAGCGGAAGATCGAGCTGCGGGTCCAGACGGAAGCGTCCTTGCCAGTACGCGCACGAGTCGGATGACTACAAATTTAATCTTCAATACAATTAATTTTGTCCCATTGTCACCGACTGGCGACCGCGCGAATGCAGCACACAGACTTGTCTGTTCTGGGGCCGGTAGGATTTTCTCAACAGCCGGGGGCGGCGGCGCTGCCAGGATCGTGTGTGGCCGTGGCGAAAGAGCACCCGTGACTCCGTCGTGATGGAAAGGCCGATGGCTGACGCAACAGTTCCACGCTCAGACGAGCCGCTACTCCTTCCTGTTGGGACAGGCCCGCGGTCCCAGGCTGAATCGTGCATTCTGTTGCTGTCTGCGCAAGGGCGCGTCATCGCCGTCGGCGGAGACATCCGCGCCGTCTTCAACTGCCCCAGCGTGACCCTGATCGGCGGTTCGCTGGAAGCGCTTGTGCCGCCCGTGTACAAAACCTTGGGGCTAGGCGGTCTGGATCGCCCTCAGCCTGACGCGGCGAGCACGCCACAGCCCCCGCCCAGCCTCGAAACCTGCGTGTCTGCCAGCGATCTGGTCGACACGCCAAACCTTGTGCTGCAGTCGCTTCACGTCCGCTTAGAGGCACTGCAGACACTTCACGCAGCAGAGCCCCGCTGGCTGCTGCGCTTGACGGTCATTGAAGCAGCGCCGGGCATCGGCCCTCTGCTGCCATGCGGACTTGCCGCCGCCTTGCGCGCGGACACCTACGACCGCATCGCTGCGCTGTTGGCCCATGACTTGAACAACACACTGCAGGCTCTGTATGGCTCGCTGTGGCTGCTGGAAGAAGCCATGGCCGCAACGCCCCGCAGCACCAGCTTGCTGTCGGCCTTGACCTCAGCAGTCGAACAGGGCGTGGCGACCGTGCGCCTGCAAAGCGACCTGTTCCGTCGACGCAGCCCGCAGCTGATCTCAGTCAGCAAGCTGGTGCGGGAACTTGAACCCATGCTGCGGAAGCTGCTTGGCGCCGAGCATGCCGCGCACTTTGACCTGCCCCAAAACGCGTCCGACTGCCAGGTCGATCGCTGGCTGGGGCAGCGAATCCTGTTTGTGCTGTTTCACTTTCTTGGCACACATGCCAAGCGCGCCCTCACCGTCATGCTGACCGGACGGTTGCTGGATCCCTCCGAGGGCTGGGCATCGCCCCTGTTCGACTCTGGCTCGCTATCGACCAAGACGGCCTTCTTGCAGCTACGTATCGACAGCGACTTGGTGCCCGAGGAGGGGTCCCAGTGGCCATCGCAGTCACCACCGTTTCCGCATCCGCTGTGGGCGGTCGAGGTACTCAGTCGCGAGGCGGGAGCCCGCTTTCAAGTCCATGCAGAGCCGTCTGGACTTGCCTTCGATCTGCGCGTCCCGCGACCTCGCGGCATCTCATCCTCAGAGCCTGCGTCTACCTCACTATCATAGCTGGCGGAGTACCTATGCGTATCCTTATCGTCGACGATGACCCTCTGAACTTGCAGTTCCTTGCCGACCTGTTGCTGTCGCGCGGCTACGACGTGCAGGTTGCGCGCGATGGCGAAGAAGCATGGACCCTGCAGTGCCAAGCCAACGCGCCTCGGCTGCTGATCGTCGACTGGGTGCTGCCCAAGCTAAGCGGTCCAGAGCTGTGTCGCCGCATCCGAGCCCGCGCCGACGCATCGCCCGTGTACATCATCCTTTTGACTGGCCACAACCCCAGCGAGCGCATCCACGAAGGACTGGCGTCCGGCGCCGATGACTTCCTGGCCAAGCCGTACCACCCCAAGGTCTTGTTGAGCCACGTCGCCGTCGGTGTTCGCCAGCTAAGCGCCGCCTTCGATCAGTCGGGGCGGATTCTAAAGACGCTGCACGACGCCAGCCAGCTAGGAAGCTGCGACGTCGTGGTCCGCGGGCAAGAAGCCAGTGGCCGCATCTGCATTCAAAACGGCTGCGTGATCTGGGCAGAGCTCAGCAACGATTCCGAGTCCCTGTTCGATCGCCTACTGCACGAGTCGCGGGGTGCCTTGGTCAGCGTGCTGCCGATGCTCGATCGCTATCCCGGCCCGCAGGGCGACGACAGCGGCGAGCGCATCGCCATGGACTTCGCAGAGTTTGCCGAGCTCCGCAGCACGATCCGATCGTGGATTCGTCGCAAGGTGGCACAGATATTAGGGCTGACGTTGGTCGACGTGCGCATCGCCCCGATCAGCGACAGGCGCGTGCTGCCAGGCAACTTGGAACTGACGCTGGCCGAAGCCCTGCCCGACACCGCTGTGGGGGCCGCTCTATCGCAGTCCAGCCAGGTTCGGCGCTTGTTTTCGCCCAGCACGCCCAGCCTGGAACCGCAGTGGGAACAGACCTTCCCGCAAGCGACGGGCGAAACGACCGACGCCATGCGCGCGTTCTTGAACCAGGCCGCTGACATTCGTGGCTTCCGTGGAGCGGCACTGTTGCAGCTGCACCGCAACGGCTGCCTGGTGCGCAGCGGCGTCATCACCAACACATCGCCGCTCCTGGCGGCCCTGCATGTTCTCAAAGAGCTGTATCGCCCCGGACAGGGAATCGGATCCGTCACCGACGCTGCGCCAGAGCTGATTATCAGTAGCGGAGCGGAACACCAAGTCCTGCAAGTGATCCCGGGCCAGCCACCCCTTGCAGCTCTGCTGATCCTCGACAGTGCCACGTGCACGCTGGCCATGGCGCGTCATCAGCTGCAGCGGTCGTCGCTGACGCTGCTGCGTTGCATGACACCAGGCGCGCAGCCTGGCGATAGCAGTCAGTCTTGGTTGCCGGTGCCCGCCAGCCCCGAGGTCACCACCAAATGAACCGTCCCGCCACGCACAGGTCCGGTCGACCCCCGCAGGTCGTATCGGGGCAGAGAGGGGGACGCGGTGTCTATCGCCGCCAGCTTTAGACATCTGTCACTGTTGCTGCTGGTCGTCGAGAAGCTTGCGGCGACACAGCGTTTGCGCACGCTGCACTTCTTTAGTTCAAGCGGCGCGAACGTGGCACAGATCTGCGTGGACGGCGGCATGGTGGTCAGCGGGATTCGCCTGGGGGGTG